>CAYJIW010000126.1:0-4752 GCA_964370335.1 uncultured Deferribacteraceae bacterium | reverse complement strand
AGGGTTAACCTTGATGAAGAACCAGCAGAGAATAACGAAAATAAATATGTTAGAATTAAGTGCTTAATTGCCGAAGATAACCTTATAAATCAAGAAGTTATACGTGTTGTATTTACATCTATGTTGATAGAGCATGTTATCGTCAGCAACGGTCAAGAAGCGCTTGATACGTTTTTAGGTGACGACCACGACTTTGACTGTATATTTATGGACTTGCAAATGCCAATTATGGACGGTTATACAGCTACAAAGGCGATACGTTCTTCTAAACATATAAAAGCGAAAACAATACCTATATTTGCGTTGACTGCAAACGCTATGCAAGGCGATGCCGAAAACAGCTTAAAAGCAGGTATGGACGCACACTTTACTAAGCCGTTATCAAAAAACATAATACTTGATAAGCTTGTAAACGTTTTCCCTGATAAAGTTGTGCATTACAACTAAATATATCATAAATGACGGATAATATTTCAAAGTATCAGCTAGACATTAACAATATTAGTTTAGAGCTGAACGAAAACAAGATTTTTGATAACTTAAATATACGTTGCGACTATAGTAATATCGTTGTTATCAAAGGTGCGGTTGGCTCTGGCAAAAGTACGCTACTAAAGATGATGTCTGGCGTTGTTAGCCAATCAGCTGGCACTATTAGCAATATCAATATTTCCACACAAGATAGCGTTGAGTGTATCTATATCCATTCGCAAGCCGAGTTCAACTTTATTACCGGTTATGTTAAAGACGAGTTGAAATTTGCTGGCATTGATGAAGCAGAATTTCAAAATGTGCTAAACCGTTCTGTATATGACTTATCTGGTGGCGAGTTGAAGAAAATATCGCTAATCATGGCGATGAACACGCATAAAGATTGCGTGATACTGCTTGATGAACCGCTTGACATGCTAGACGATGTACAGGCTGATAATATGGTATCGCTAATTGTTGAGAAGTCTAAGGCAATCCCTTTCATTATTTCCACGCATGATAGCCACTTTGATAAGGTTGCCGATTTCATTATCCAGCTTTAAAATCACACCAAATCACAACCACTTGTTGACAAATTCTAAGTATAATCTAAAATAATAATGTATGGCAATATAACGAAAAATTATAGGTGATGTGTATGAGTAAAGTCGTTTTCTTTAGCGGTGCAGGGCTTAGCGCAGATAGTGGGCTTGGTACTTTTCGTGGCTCTGGTGGCGGTCTGTGGGACAAGTATGACATTAACAAAGTATGTAACTATAACACGTGGCAATCGAATTACGATTTAGTGCATGAGTTTTACAACTTGCGACGTGTAGAGTATGCAAAAGCTGAACCGAATAACGCACATAAAATTATTGCGAAACTACAATCAGAGTTCGGCACAGATAAAGTTATCGCTATTACGCAAAATATTGATGACTTACTTGAGCGTGCTGGCTGTAAAAATGTTATGCATGTACATGGCGAAATAAATTACGTATATTGCACCACATGTAACGATAAACTACGCACAGATGGCATGTTTGATGTAGATGTATGTGCAAAATGCGGTAGCACAAACAAGTTTAAACCATACGTTGTATTTTTTGGCGAGCAAGCACCTATGTACACGCCTATGTATCAGACGATAGCGTCGCTTGGCGCAGATGATGCGATAGTTGTTATCGGCACAGAAGGCTCTGTTGTACCTATCGGGCAGATAATCGGCACAAAAAGTAACGGTATACCAGCTAAACGGATATTATGCAACCTTGAAAAATCGCCTTATATTGATGATAGGCATTTCGATATTGTGATGTATGACCAAGCAGCAGAAGTAGCAGATGTCGTTTATGACGAAGTAAAAAAAGTGTTATCAGGGCAGTAATGGATAAACTTTTAGAGGTAAATAATGTTTGCGTACTTAGCGATAGTAGCGCAGTAACTTTTGATGTTGAAGCTGGCGATATTGTATGCTTATTTGGCATGAACGGTAGCGGTAAAACGTTGCTATTAAAAAGCATTTGCGGAATATATAAACAGCTATCTGGCGAGATAACAAAGCATATCGCAACGAAAGATGTTGGCGTATGTTTACAATTTCCCGAGCATTTAGTTTTTAAATCTACAACTATCGACGAAGCAGAACAAATCACTGGTAGCAAAGATAAAGCAGAGAAATTGCTAGACGATTTATCTATCATGGGCGATAGTTCGCCATTCTTTTTGAGCGACGGCGAAAAACGGTTACTATTTTTGTATGGCTACCTAGAAAATAGGGCGCTATGTTTGTTTGATGAGCCGTTTGCATCACTCGATGAAAAAACTAAACAAAAAGTCGGCAAAAAAATTAAGAGTACGTCAGATACTGGCACAGCAATCATATATACTGCGAACAGAAAAGCAGATATTGCGTATGCAACAAAAGTGATTGAAATTAAAAGAGATTAAGTAATATGTATAAACTAAAAGATGATTTGCTATGTTGGGCAAAAGATGTTGAAAAAACTACACTAGAGCAAGCTATAAACGTGCTAAACCACCCTAATAGGTTTGGTAATGTGTGCTTGATGCCAGATACTCATGCTGGCATGGGTATGCCTATCGGTTGCGTTGTGGCGCTTGATAACGCTGTTAGTCCTAATATGGTTGGTGTCGATATTGGTTGCGGTATGCTCACAGTTAAGACTAAATTAACTGATATTAGTCGTGACGATTTAATAAAAATCCAAAGGAAAATATTTGATATTGTGCCAGTCGGCTTTAATCATAGAAAATCTAAAAGCAACGACGATATTTTTGATAAGCTAGATTGGGAAAAAACTACAGTATGCAAGCGTGAAAAAAGTAGCGCAAGAAACCAAATAGGGACACTTGGCGGTGGTAACCACTTTATAGAGATACAAAAAGGCGATGATGGGCATATATATTTTACTATCCATTCTGGTTCTCGCAATTTAGGTTTGAAAGTTGCCACACACTACGATACTTTAGCAAACAAAATAGCAGAAGATGATAAAAAAGGCTACTTAGTATCGCAAAAACTGTCTGTACTACCAATGAACAGTAGCGTTGCAAAGCAGTACATGTTGGAGCATGATATTTGCTTAGCGTTTGCGTTGCGTAATAGGGAAATTATGGCGCAAGATATTCAAGCGATTATCGAAAGCGTTACAGGTACAAATGATATTGCGGTTGATAAAGTTGCAATACATCACAACTACGTTACGAAAGAAAAAGTAAACGGTAAGCAAGTTTATGTACATCGCAAGGGTGCTGTTTATGCTGGTAAAGGCGTTCGTGGTATTATTCCGGGTTCGCAAGGTACAAACTCGTATCTTGTTGAAGGGCTAGGCAATAGTGCTTCATTAAACTCATCATCACATGGCGCTGGTAGGGTGTTATCTCGTACGCAAGCGAAAAAAGTGCTTAATTTGCAACATGAAAAAGAGATTTTAGATAAGCAAGGCGTTGTGCATAATATTAAATCTGCGAACGATTTAGATGAAGCACCAAGTAGCTATAAAGATATAGAAATAGTTATGGACGAGCAAAAAGACTTAACAAAAATTGTTGTTGAACTAAAACCGCTAATGGTTGTGAAAGGTTGATAAAGTTACGCCAGCACCTCAAACGAGGTGCTGACTTATACGTATCGAAAGATGCTGTATTAGAGGGGCTAACACAGCATCGGGTATGGATTTATTGTTGTACTCTAGGTTTCATAGGGCCTTTAACTAAACCACAAGGGCTAACCATAAAATTGAAGTTGTTTCCACCAGCGTCAGTAGTTTCAGCTACATAAGCAGTGTTACCACGCCTAGTTTCAAAAGTTTTTACATCATTTACTGTGTAACCTTTGAAGTTAGCGCTAATAAAAGTTTCTGCAGCTGCTTCTGCTTGCTCAACAGTTGTAACAGTTATGTTATCAACATCACACATGCCACGCATGCCTTTGCCACGTTTGCCTTTCATGCCCATGCCTTGACCCATGCCTTGGCATTGTCCTTGAAATTCTGGGCTACCGATACCAGATTGTTGTTGTGCATATGCCATGCTTGCTGTTCCTAGTGCTACTACTGTTACTAAAATTAAAAGTTTTTTCATGATTTTTCTCCTTTAAATCAAGTTATTTGCGTTATCGCTTATGCTTAGTAAGTAGCATATAACGTGCCAAAAGTTACATAAGCATAAACTATTGATAATATTGATAAATTGAAAAACACATATTTATATAAAAGTGTGCAACTACACAATAGTGTGCATAATTTGCACACATTTTAACTTGTAACAACAATGTATAACATTTTTAATGCATAATCGTAAGAGTGGACATCCCCGCCGTCGTTGTCACTCCGCCTTCGCCCTGTGGCAACACAGTGTGTTGCTTTGTTTGCTCTCCCCGCCGTCGTTGTCACTCCGCCTTCGCCTTGTGGCAAAGACATGCTTTGCTCTGTTTGCTCACCACGCTATCGCTCGCAGAGACGTTTCTAGCCCATGATATTTAATAACTTATTGATGTTAAGTGCTTATTTACGTCATTGCGAACGAAGTGTGGCAATCCATGAAACTATATAACAATTATTAACGTATAATCGTAGTCTAAAACGTGGACTGTCACGCTATCGCTCGCAGAGACGTTTGAGTGTAGCCATACGCATAATGTAGCGTAAGCAAAAAGCGTATGATATTTTCGTAAGTATATCGTTACACGTGTAGAATGTAGCGTTCTCGGTGTATTATTAAGGTATTTGGATTGTTAAGGCTCTATCATGTAATCTT
>CAYJIW010000125.1:965-4865 GCA_964370335.1 uncultured Deferribacteraceae bacterium | reverse complement strand
CTGGCGTTAGGCTTTTTCAAGATTTGGCAAGCATTGCAAGCACTAGGGAGCTTAGTGGCGAAGATGTTGCAAGTGCAATAAAAATGGTTGCACGTAAAGAAACTGCTAATATCGCAAGCGTACTATCAGAAAAAATTAAAGTAGGTGGAAGGGCAAAAGAAGTTATTGCAAAATCGCCATCTCAACAAGAATATATTGAAACCATGCGTAAAAAAGATATGGTGTTTGGGATAGGACCAGCCGGTACAGGCAAAACATTTCTTGCAATGGCTATGGCAATCAATCACTTTATGGAAAAACGTGTTTCAAGGATTATCCTTGCTAGGCCAGCAGTCGAAGCAGGCGAAAAGCTAGGATTTTTGCCGGGCGATATTGCAGATAAAATTAATCCGTACCTACGCCCATTGTATGATGCGCTACACTTGATGATGGATATTGATTATGCTACAAAACTGATAGAAAAGGGCGTTATTGAGGTTGCTCCACTTGCTTTTATGCGTGGGCGTACGCTTAACGACTCGTTCGTGATACTAGATGAAGCACAAAATACTACAGAAGAACAAATGAAAATGTTTTTAACAAGACTAGGCTTTAACTCGAAAGCTATCATCACAGGCGATATCACGCAAGTTGACTTACCAGCTGATAAACGCTCTGGACTTGTTACCGCAATGAACGTACTAGACGGAATAAACGATATAGGGTTCGTTAAATTTACTGAACGTGATGTCGTAAGGCATCCACTTGTATCAAAAATTGTAAAAGCATACGATAGAGCTATGCAAAATGGAGATAATAAAAGATGATTATATACTTAACTGATGAAATGGATACAAATTTTGATGTGGAGTTTTTCACAACAATAAAATCGGCTGTTGAGGCTGAACTGAAACTTAATTCAGAAAATGTTGAGTTGTCAATATTGCTAACAGATGATGAATCCATACAAGCGCTCAACGCACAATATCGTGAAAAAGATAAACCAACCGATGTATTATCGTTTGAAATGGATGATGATGTAATGATTGGCGATATCGTAATATCAATAGATACTGCAACAAAACAAGCAAACGATGCCGATATTGCACTAGAGCGTGAAATAGCATTCCTATTCATACATGGGTTATTGCACTTGCTTGGCTATGACCATGAAACAAATGAAACAGATGAAAAAGTTATGTTTGAACTACAAGAAAAGATACTTAAATCATTAATAAATAATGGAAAAATTAAGTAATACAATAATTGTATAAAAAAGTTATAGTAAATTATAATATTGTATGTTATGTTACTGTGTAGTACGAATATTAACTATAAAAAGGAATTTATGGAACCCCCGAGTAAACAAACAGTCTTGTTTTTTAAATCTTATGTACACATACCACGATGCAAATATCAATATGCCATCGTGTCTAAATTTTTCAATCAATATAGCTATATGAAAAAAGGAGAAATCATTGGACAGTAGCCTTTCATTTGAGATTACTCTCGTTGTCGTGAGTATAATATTATCTGCTTACTTTTCTGCCACAGAAACTGCACTTACATCGCTTAGCGAACTAAAGGTTAAACACGCCATTAAAGAAATGGGCAAAAAAGCGAAACCACTTGAACTATGGGTACATCATCCTAACAAAATTCTTAATACAATCTTGTTTGGTAACAACTTAGTTAATATTCTTGCATCTGTCATGGCATCGCAAATTATTACTGAAATATCAGGTAATAGTGCTATTGGACTTACAACAGCGATAATGACGTTCATTATCTTGTTCTTTGGCGAAATTACACCTAAAACATTTGCAAAAAAGAATGCAATGTCGTTTGCAATCACAAGTATTAAGTTTTTGCGTATCTTATTTTATCTCTTGTTACCAATTACTTGGGTGATGAATGTTGTCGTTATGTTTTTACTGAAAATATCTGGGCAAGAAAATGCTAACCAAAAACAAATATCAGAGGACGAACTAGAGTTCCTTATAAACATTGGCGAAACTGAAGGTGTGCTTGAGAATGGTAAAGGCGAAATGCTATCAAACATATTTGATATGGCTGATATTCATGTTCGTGAAGTTATGGTACCTCGTATTGATGTTGAAGCTATCAGCGATGATATAGCTTATGAAGATCTCGTTCAACTTATCGGCGAAACAGAGTTCTCAAGGCTACCGCTATACAGTGACTCACCTGATAAAATCGTTGGCATATTATATGTTAAAGAAGTTATGAAGCAAATCTATAGAAATACACCACTTGAAGAAATATTAAGTTCTGCTAGAGCGCCTATCTTCGTGCCAGAAACGAAAAAGGTTGACACTATGCTGAAAGAGTTTCAAAAATCTAGACTTCATATGGCTATCGTAGTTGATGAATACGGTGGCACAGCTGGTATTGTTACTATGGAAGATATTCTTGAAGAAATCGTCGGTGATATACTTGATGAACACGACCTTGAAGAATCAAATGATTACGTACAAGTTAACGAAAATGTGTTCATTATTGACTCTCGTATGGATATTGATGACTTTTGTAAAGATTTTCATGTAGAAAAAACTGAAGACATGGAAGAATATGAAACAGTTGGTGGACTTGTGTTTGATATAGCAGGTGACATACCAAATGTTGGCGATAGCTACGAGTGGCGTGAACTAAAAATTACTGTAAAAGAAATGAATGGTAGACGTATAGAAAAAATTGAGCTAGAAAAAATTATTGCTAGCGAAGAAGATGAGGAACAAGAAGTAACCGATGAACAACAACAATAACGAAAATAAAGAATTTAGAGCAGGTTTAGTAGCACTTGTTGGATTGCCAAATGTAGGTAAATCTACACTATTAAACGCATTAATTGGTGAAAAAGTATCTATAGTATCGGCTAAGCCACAAACTACTAGAAATGCTATATACGGCATAAAAACGGAAGAGAATTATCAAGCGATATTCGTAGATACACCGGGTTTTCACTCGCCTAAAAGCCGATTAAATAAAGCCATAGTGCAACAAATAGTTGATAGCCTTGCAATCGTTGATGTAATATGCGTACTAGCAGAAGCAGGGCATAGGCAAGGTAAAGACTTTGAACGCCTGCTTGAAATGATTAATAAAACTGAGCAACCAAAAGTGTTAGTAGTTACTAAAATTGATAATACTAAACGTGAACTCGTATATAAAACGGCGGAAGAACTGTTCCCGTTATGTAAATTTAACCATGTTTTACCAATATCAGCAAAGAAAGATGTCAATATCGAAGATTTAATGAAAGTTGTTGCGAGCGAGTTGCCAGAAAATATCATGCAATACGATGAAGATTTAATCACAACTCAACCAGAACGATTTTTAGTTGCAGAATATATTCGTGAACAACTGTTCATCTACCTACACCAAGAAGTACCTTACGATACACTTGTTGAAATACAAGAATTTGAAGACACAGCTAAAAAAATCAATATATCAGCGGTGATTTACGTTAATCGTGATTCCCAAAAGGGTATTGTTATTGGCGATGGTGGCAGCATGATGAAACGTATCGGCGAAGGTGCAAGAAAAAATATTGAATCGTTTTTTGATAAGAAAGTGTACCTTGAAATGTGGGTGAAAGTGAAAGAGGGGTGGGTCGGTAAGCAAGACTACTTAGACATTCAGGGGTTAAAATAATTCTTTTCTATCATGACGTTGTTGTTTGTTAAAATGCTCAGTCGAGTACCAGTGTGTACACTCCTGTCGCATTTTATCAAGCCGCCTAGTCCTGATAGAAAATAATTTATTTTAACATATAAAGGTTCTTTTTAGCGATTACTTTGTTGTTTTCGTAATCCCTCAATCGAGTACCAGCGTGTACACTCCTATCGCATTTTATCAAGCCGCCTAGTCCTGATAGAAAATAATTTATTTTAACATATA
>CAYJIW010000125.1:0-865 GCA_964370335.1 uncultured Deferribacteraceae bacterium | reverse complement strand
AAGGTTCTTTTTTTGCGATTACTTTGTTGTTTTCGTAATCCCTCAGTCGAGTACCAGTGTGTACACTCCTAAGATAATATCATTATTGGTAGTGCGATTTTTTATAAAAGGGTAGATATATTAATGAATTGCCTAATATGTTTAAACCTATTCCATAACTAATGTAAGTCCTAAGTGCTGAAAATCTGGACGTGAGCGAAACTGCCCATGTGGATTGATGCCATGGTAGCCACGTAATCCAAAAGTAAGCGCTGAAAAATAGCTTGTAGGTGCTTTTACAACATAGCGTAACCCTATAAAACCGTTAAATGTCCATGCCATGTACTCTTCAATATTATATTCAACAATCTGTCCATTCTCATACTCATAATACGGATAAGCATACTTAGATCGGTTGCGAATTTCAAATGATGCAACAATTTGGAAATCTGTCCAAAATCTATCACTTTGGTATTGATATTGATAATATAGTTCGTACGGAAACTTTGATGGTGTAACTTTACTTTGGTCGCTTTCACCGGGAGTCCAATAATACCAACCTATGCTAGGGTAGTAAAGTAACATAAATCCAGCCCTAAATGAATGATTGCTGCCTGTAATTAAATCTGGGTCGTTAAATGTTGCTTGTAGTTGGAAATAGTTATATGAAACGTTCATACGCCTAAGAGATAAACCAGCCTCTATACGCCTAATAACAAGTTCATCCCCAATATGTGTGCTTTCATGCAATAATGGTGAAACTTTTACAGAATAATTTTTGAAATACTTGCCGCCAATTCGATGAATAAAGCCAAATTCTGGTAAACCGAACCTATAAGATGCATTAATAACTGGGGCACTAGTACGCTCAAAAAAGTCTACCCAT
>CAYJIW010000124.1:0-4945 GCA_964370335.1 uncultured Deferribacteraceae bacterium | reverse complement strand
GTTACAAGGACAACCGACAGGAGCATACATAAAGCTATATTGCGGATTGATGAGTTTTTTTTTCTTGTGCTAGGCGGCTTTGTGAGCCACGCAATGAGTGTACAAATAGGTACTCGATTAAGTGGCGAACAAAATAACAACGCACAAGGTAAAAAGACTCATTAATCGGTGAATTTTGCGTATATGGCGTCGACTGTCCCCCTAATCTCGATAAAGCAATCCACCAGTTCTGGATCAAAGCTTACGCCTGATTCTTCCTTAATTATTGCTATTGCTTTATCTGTATCCCAAGCATCTTTATAGCTACGCTTTGATACGAGCGCATCATAAACATCGGCAATTGATGTAATGCGTGCAGATAAAGGTATATCCTCGCCTGATAAAACAGTTGCTTGATCTGTGCCAGAGTAACCTTTACCGTTCCATTTTTGGTGATGGTTAAGTGCTATCTCTTGCGACATTTGGTCTATGAACAATTTTGAGTTACTAAACAAGTTTGCACCAACTGCACAATGCTCTTGCATAACTTTCCATTCTTCATCAGTAAGTTTGCCATCTTTTTTGATTATTGCATCTGGTATGCCTATTTTACCAATATCATGCAACATTGCTGCTAACCTAAGATTATCTTGATAAAATTTTGCTTTATCTATATCTACATTATGTTTTTTAGCCCAATGCATATACAATTCAGCTGCGACTATGCCAACACGTTTTACGTGTGTACCCGTTTCTTTTGGGTCCTTTAGTTTGCTCATTTCTAGCATACGCATTATCAATTCAACAGACATCTGACCTTTTTGTATAGCGTTAGATGCACTAATACATAGCATTTTAACTTTCTCTATCATAATGTCGCTAAATGCAACAATATTTTCATTATGCACGCTGTTTATAAGCTGTATAACACCTATAACCTTTGCGTTAGCGCCAATTAGTGGCAATGTTAACATAGATTTTGTTACATAACCTGTTGATATATCAAAAGATTTATTAAATGAATATGGCACACTATCGCTAAGTTGGTAAACATCTGCGATGTTAAGTGTAACAGAGTTGTTTGCAACGTAGCCAGATATTGAAACATTATCAATAGGTATAACAGCGCTAACGTACTGGTGTTTATTCGTGCCATCTTTAAACAAAATTTCATTTTGAGTGTACTCAAAAGAGAGCATATCATCGCTATTAACTAGGTATATTGTGCCACCCTCGGCATGACATATTTTTCTAGCTTCTGTTAGTATCGTATCTAGGATTGTTGATACGTTATAGTATTTTGATACATTATTTGTAAAATCGCTAATCCAATCTGATAGTGATTTATGCTCTGGAAAGTAGCGTAAGTTAAGGTTTTGTATATCTAGCCCTTCAAAAGCAAATGTTACATTTGTGCCAACAGGCTCGTTTTGTCTGTATCTGTTACTAAACTCTGTAATAGATACATCAGAATAATCTGTACTAAGGTGTGTAAATATAAGCTGTTTTAGGTTGAGCGAGTTTGCAAGTTCAAGCCAAGTTTCTATAGAAGTATGCCCCCAACCGATACGTTGATTATAGTCCTCTAATGTATATGAAGCATCTACTATAGCAACATCAATATCTTTCATTATGTTTAGCAATTTATTGTTGTAATCGTTTGTATGCTCATGGTCGCCACTAAAAAATACATTCCATTCGTTATTATCAAGCCTATAGCCGATACTGCCACCAGTATGGTTACAGCTAATTGTTGAAACTTTTGTGTTATTTATCATGAAAGATGATTCAGGCTTGAACTCATGCAGAAATATTTTTTCTGTAAATAGTTCAGGTGGAACAGGGAACTGGTTTATATCAAACAACTTATTCAAAATATTTTGAAGCCCATCACCGCCAAAGTTTTCCATAGCGTGTATATGTATCGTCCAATCTTTTTGTAGTAACAAACCAAACCCAACAAGCCCTTGAATATGGTCCCAATGTGCATGTGTAAGTAATAAGTGTATTACTTTGTTATCAATATTGCGTGATAAAACATCTTCTGAAAAGTTGTTTATACCAGTACCAGCATCAAATATGATAATATCGCCTTCATCAGTATTTACTTCAATACATGTCGTGTTACAGCCATATTTCGTATTCTCTTGCTTATATATGTACATACTGCCACGTATGCCCCAAAATTTAATATTCATATCCGCCTCTTATTTTGTATCGTATTGCCATACGCCAACCCAGTTTGTAGGTGGCTCACTTTCTAACAAAGTACACCGTTCAAGATATATATTGTAAAGTGTTGATGTATCATTATTTTTATATTTATCACATAGTTTTTGGAACTCTATTTTACCATTTGCAAAGTCGCTTTTCAAGTAGCAATTATATGCAGATAAGTATGCGTTTAACTCATCTATCCTGTTGTTTGCTTCCATATTTTCGATAGGGTAATATACTGATAACGCTTCTGTTTTACCTTTTACTTTAATTTTGTCAATAATTAGATAATAATAATCATCTAGTGCATTACTTTTTGTAGCTTCACTAACAACTATATTGACACCATACTTAGAGCAAAGCCCCTCTAGTCTAGATGCAACATTAACATTATCGCCGATTATTGTATAATCAAGTAGCTCATCAGACCCCATGTTGCCAACATATACGTTACCAGTATTTATGCCAACGCCCATTCTTAGTTGTATATCATACTTTTTTGCTAATTCTTCGTTAAGTTTAATAAGTGTTTGTTGCATTTGTATTGCAGTAGTGACGGCACATAATTCGTGGTTTTTAACATCAAGTGGCGCATTCCAAAAAGCCATAATAGCATCGCCAATAAATTTATCTATCGTGCCATCATTATTCTTTATAAGTGCTGTCATGCTAGTAAAATATTCGTTCAGCATCTCGACAATTTGTTCTGGTTGCAACTTTTCAGATAGCGATGTAAAGCCCCTAATATCTGTAAACATGATAGATACAGTACGTTCAGAACCTTTAAAAACATCAACACCACTAGCAACAATTTGTGATACGACTACTGGCGATACATACCTAGAAAACGCACCACGTATTTTAAGCTTTTGTTTAGCCTCGTTCATAAATTGTATAAATATAAACACGACACTTTGTATGATTATAACTAACGCAACATACAATGGCGATATGAACAACCCATCGTAAAATGCAAATTGGCAAGCGAACCATAACGTAATAAGTAGCACAGCCGCAATTATCAACATTATGTAAGGCGAAACTATGCCAAATATTAGCGATAACAACAACCCTGTAGTAAATATCGCAATAGCTTGCACACTTGCAAGCCAAGTTGGTTTAGATATAAAATGGCCTGTTAATATGTTATCGACAATGGATGCGTGTGTTTCAACACCGGGATAGTATGTGTCTAGCGGAGTAGATTTTATATCGAGTGTCCAAGCAGAACTACCGACGAATACTATTTTTCCGCTCAAATCTTCATTTTTATATCTGCCAAAAATAATATCAGATGCAGAGATATAAGGAAACATACCCTTGCCACCTTTGAAGCGTACGTTAAACATTCCGTTCCTATCAATAGGGACTTCTGTATCGCCAATACGCATTGCAGATAAGCCATAATCGTTTGTTCTAACAGTTGTGGTATCTTGCCCATATGCTTGCACCAATGCCATAAGCGATAAGTTAGGATATATGATGGTTTCGTTATCTAGTTCAAGCCCCATCACGAGTGGTACACGCCTAATAATGCCATCGCTATCGGTTTCTGTATTGATATAGCCGACCCTAGCTGTTTGTAATAGTGGCAAAATAGGCGTAAGTAGTGATGAACCTGTACGCAAGTTAGTAGTAGCTGGTTGCGAGTTTTTGCCTTGAAGCTCGGCAATGTTAAGTTCTAGCGGAAGCGTTGCATTATCTGTAGCGTTATCAGATGTGACAATCATGCCTAGCACCGTATTTGTTTGCCCTAGTACAGAAGCAAATAAATAGTCGTTATCTTCAAGCCATTCTGGTAGCCCAGTAAATCCAATATCGACACCTAGTATATTTTGTAAATTGTTTTTTATAACGCTAGGTGACGTTCTGTCTTTTTCTGCCATTAATACATCGAAAGCGATAACAGCACTGCCAGCGTTTACGATATTTTCAACAAGTATAGTGTTTATATACCTAGACCACGGCCATTGACCAAGTTCTGCAATACTTTTTTCATCAATATCAACAATGACAACACTATCAGACATTTCAGAAGTTTTATCGTTACGTAAATAGATATCGTAGATTTTGTTATCTGCCCACCCAGAAATATTAGTAGAATAGATGTAAAACAATAGCACGATAGCGGATATGGCAAGCCCAATAAACAGAAAATACTTTAGTTTGATTTTGTTATTGTTTGCCACAGATAGCACCAATCGCTAGAAACGATAGCTAATAGTAGCTTCTATAACATGTTGGTGGTATGTATATACTGATGAATTTGAGTCGTTATATTCGTAACCGTACTCAACATTGAATGCAAAATCGTTAAGAAATCGCCAAATAACATCAACACTAGCGTATAAAGATGTATCGGCACGGTTTGCATTATCAAAAATAGTCCCTAACCCTTGATAAGCAGAATAATCAACACGAACGCTAGGGCGTAGGTATATTTTAAAAGGTAGTGCTTGCATATATGTAAGCTTGCCACCGTATAAGTCGTATGTATATCTAGTAATGCTTGCTTGTTTATGTGCATAATGAATTTGAGCAGATAAACTGCCTTTTTCGTATAGCCTAAAGTTGAAGCGTTGCTTAGCGTTTATATAATAGCCGTTGTTATCAATGCTTTTATCGTATTCTTTAAGTTCAAAAGATAAAAGCGTAAACGAAGTAATACGTTTTGGCAATAATGCAGTATATTCTACACCACCACCAAAGCTTGCTATATTGCTATATAAATCGTACGATGTATAACTAC
>CAYJIW010000123.1:0-4947 GCA_964370335.1 uncultured Deferribacteraceae bacterium | reverse complement strand
AACTCGTTTGCCTCAGAAATTTGAGCTTTTGTTTTAACAAGCGTCATTTCTGCACAAGCGTTGTTTTGTTTAGCTAAGGACTCTTTGAATGCCTCAACAGCACTATCAGTAGTGTCCTTTGAAGAACAAGCTGCGAACATCATCATAACACCAGATACAACTAAAAGACGTTTTATCATATTAAATATCCTCCTTAAGGAATTAATAAATTTTCATATACAACTAACATACATCAAATATTTAGTTATGTCAACCCATATACTTATCTAAATTTCATTTTTTACTGTCGTATTAATGTGTAGCTCTTTTAATTGTTTTTTCTCAACAAAGCTTGGTGCGTCACACATTAAATCTGTTGCTTTTTGAGTTTTTGGGAACGCAATAACGTCCCTAATAGACTCAGAACCAGTAAATATTGCAGCAATTCTATCAACACCAAAAGCAATACCACCATGTGGAGGTGTACCATATTTTAACGCATCTACAAAGAAACCGAACCTAGATTGTAAATCTTCATCTTTGAAGCCCATTAGTTCAAACATGCTTTGTTGGATATCGCTTCTGTGTATCCTGATACTTCCGCCACCAATTTCAGAGCCATTCAACACTAAATCGTATGCTTTTGCACGTGCTTTAGCTGGGTCAGTTTTTAGTAACTCCGCATCTTCGTCCATAGGTGCAGTAAATGGGTGATGGACAGCAACATAACGCTTATCATCTTTATCCCAAAGTAGTAATGGGAAATCAAGAACCCATACTAGATTATATTTATTTTCGTCAATCATATCAAGCATTTTTGCAACTTTTAAACGCAACTTAGATAATGTCATATTAACTAAATCAGTATCGCCAGCACCAAAGAATATAATATCGCCAGCTTCGCCATTCATCTCTTTAATAATGTCGTTAGTAAGTTCTTCGCCTAACGCTTTTATTAATGGCGATTGGATACCGTCATCATTAATTTTGATATACGCCAAGCCTTTTGCGCCTAAGTTTATTACGAAGTTTGTAAGCTCGTCTAGCGTCTTACGAGAAAATGACTTACCAGCACCTTTAGCATTCATAGCTTTTACGCTACCTACTTTACACGCATCAGCAAATACTGCAAAACTTGTATTTTCAACCATATGGTTAAGTGTTTTAAGGTGTAGCTCAAAACGAGTATCTGGCGCATCATGTCCATATAGTTCCATAGCATCAGCATAGCTGATTGTTGGAAACGGACGTGGCATATCAATATTTAATACTTCTTTAAACATCTTACAAATAAGCCCTTCTATCATATCCATAATGTCTGCCCTATCAATGAAAGACATCTCGATATCAAGTTGAGTAAATTCAGGCTGTCTATCTGCACGTAAATCTTCATCACGGAAACAACGAACTATTTGAAAATAACGCTCGTAACCACCAACCATAAGTAACTGTTTAAACATTTGTGGCGATTGAGGTAACGCATACATTTTACCAGCGTTTACACGGCTTGGCACAAGGTAATCTCTAGCACCTTCTGGTGTGCTTTTTGTTAAAAATGGTGTTTCAATATCAATAAAACCGTTATCGTACATATATTCACGTATCGAACGAGTAATGTTATGACGCATAATAATATTACGTTGAAGTTGTGGACGACGTAAATCGAGGTAGCGATATTTCAGCCTAACATCTTCAGCAGTTTCATCATTATCGTCAATCATGAAAGGTGGAGTTAAAGATGTGTTAAGGATTTTTATTTCACTAACAATTACATCTATCCCACCAGTTTTTATATTTTCGTTAGCCATACCTTCTGGGCGTGGAACAACCGTTCCTTTAACAGCAAGAACAAATTCGTTTCTTGCAGAGTCGCCAATTGCTGTAGCTTCTGGTGCAGTTTCGTTCATAACTATTTGTGTGATGCCTTCTCTATCACGTAAATCAATAAAGATAACGCCACCGTGGTCACGCCTACGTTGTACCCAGCCCATCAAGACTACTTTTTCATCAACATTTTTTTCTGTCAACGCACCACAACTGTGCGTCCTTCTCCAATCACCTAAGTTGGCTAACATATTATTTCTCCAAATACATTAATTATTTATATTATTTAATAAATATTGTTCTAATTCGTTAAGTGGCATAAGTTTTTGTTCGCCACTATCTAATGCACGGACAGTAGCGTTACTGCCTGCAAGCTCATCTTCGCCAAGTATTACAGCAAATTTTGCACCAGAACGGTCAGCCTTTTTCATTTGGCTTTTCATAGATGCAATATCGTAATCATATTCTGCAATTACGTTATTTGCCCTAAGTTTTGCAACCATATCTAGTGTAGTGTTTGCACCATTATCATCAAAAAAGATAAAAAACACATCAGCTTTTTGGTCTTGTAGCGTTTCAACCTCTTTCATCAATGCGACAAAACGATCAACACCTATTGCAAACCCAATACCTGCGCTATCTTTACCGCCCATTTGTTTAATAAGCCCATCGTACCTACCACCAGCACCAACAGCACTAGCAGCACCAAGTTTATCTGTAACCAGTTCAAAAGCAGTACGTATATAGTAATCAAGCCCACGAACCATACGTTTATTAATAGTGTATGGCGTCCCCATAACATCTAGATATTTTTGAACGCGATTGAAATGTGTGTTGCACTCATCACATAAATAGTCAAGCATTAATGGCGCATCGCTTGCAATCACTTTACATTTTTCATTTTTGCAATCTAATATCCTAAGCGGATTTTTTTCAAGACGTCTGTTACAATCTTCGCACAGTTCGTCTTTTTTATCAGTAAAATATTCAATAAGTTTTTCTTTATAGCTAGGGCGACACGTTGGGCAACCTATCGAGTTTATCTCCATCTTTGCAAGTTCACTAATGCCAGTAACGACTGCCGCTCTGTATAATATATTAACAATTTCAGCATCTAGCATTGGTGAGTCGCACTCAAGCGCTTCTATGCCAATTTGTGTAAACTGCCTAAAACGACCTTTTTGTGGGCGTTCACGTCTAAACATATTGCCAAGATAGTAGTATTTTTTCACACCCGGTTGTGATGCTAAGTTATTTTCGACATATGCACGCATGAGCGATGCAGTACCTTCTGGACGTAGGCTGACTTGTTCGTCGCTATCAATAAATGTAAACATTTCTTTTTCGACAATATCTGTTGTTTCGCCTATGCCACGTTTAAAAGTAGACGTTTTTTCAAGTATTGGTAGCCTAAACTCTTTAAAGTTGTATGACTTAAATAATTGTTGTAGAGCTGATTCTGCCTTATGCCAATATGCAATATCAGCACCGTATATATCATGAAACCCTTTAACTTTTCTAAACTGCACTTCTTAACTCCGCCAGTATTAATACAATAACAATTAAATATTCTATATTATTATAAAAAACATATCAACACATTTTATTATTTTTTTGTCTGTTTCTTTGCTTAACTACATTAGGGCAAATAGCGTTAGCTAGAAAATGAAATTAATGGCACATCAACTTCCGTAATATTCAAATCATCTTCTAAGTTATCAATCAACCCAGAAACGCTATCATTTAAAACTGGATGAATATAGCCAGCATTAATATCACGCAACGGGTACAATACAAAACTACGCTCATGCATGTGTTTATGAGGTATTTGTAGCTGTTTATCATCTACTATTTCGTTATTGTAATCTATAATATCAATATCAATAACACGTGCACCCCATTTCTTAACGCTTATATCACGTCCCATATCTTGTTCTATCTGTTTGCAAAACTCTAACAATTCAAATGGACTACTATCAACCCTAATAGTGATAGCTATATTAAAATAATCTTGCTGTTCATCACGAAGTAGTGACGCTGTTGAATAAACTTTTGATACAGATACAACAAAAAAACGCCTTGAAATATATTCCAAAGCGTCGTTTAAATTTTTAATCCTATCGCCTAAGTTTGTACCTAAGCCAAGTATTACTGTTTTCATTGTCCTAGTTCAGTTTTTAAAACCGTTGTAAGTTCTTTCACTAACTCAGCATCTTTTTTGCCTTCCGTTTGTATTGGTGGCAATAATGTAAGCGAAACATCTGCTGGATATATCGAAAACTCGCCTTTTGGCATATACTTTTCAGTACCACGCACAATAAATGGTGCAATCTCTACGCCACTTCTTGAAGCCATAGCAAATCCGCCTTTTTTAAGCTCGCCAAGCATGCCATCTACAGAGCGTGTACCTTCTGCAAATATAACTAAATTATGCCCAGCTTTTGCAAGTTTTATAGCATCTAGCAAGCTTTTCATAGCATTTTTTGTATTACCACGCTCTACGCCAATATGCCCCATAGATTTCATTGCTCCACCTAAAAGTGGCACATAAAAAATCTCTTTTTTAGACATAAAATAAGCTTCTCTACCAACGTCTGCAAGCCCAACAAATAACACTAAAATATCCGTATAACTACGTTGGTTACCCATAAACACATAGCTCTTGTTAGGATCTAGATGTTCTGTACCAAAAACTTGTAGCGTAGTACCAGTATGCTCCATAATATTTCTGCCAGATGTAGGTATATTCTTACGATAAAAGTAGTTACGTTTACCAAAAATACCCATCACTAAACCTTCAAAACAATAAAATAGTACCCTGTGAACAACGTACCAAAATCTTAAAACACCTAAAACTTTTCTCATTTAATTTTCACCAACATTTCTCTAAAAAATTCATTCAATAACGGAACTGTAGATATAAACGAACTTAGTGTATCAGCAGTAGCTTTTTGCTGTAGAATGAATGAACAAACTGCTGCAAACTCACCAGCGTTACCACCAAGTATCTGAAACCCTAAAAACGTCTTATCTTCTTTATTATAAACTGCTTTTATATATACATTTACATCTGTTGCGTACATCAATCTAAAAGCGTTTGAGCCTGTAAACTTTAATACGCCAATATCGTAACCTTCTTCTTTT
>CAYJIW010000122.1:0-4955 GCA_964370335.1 uncultured Deferribacteraceae bacterium | reverse complement strand
TAATGAACTAAAAACGTCTCTGCGAAGTAAAGCGAAGCTTTGCTGTGGCAGTCCACTCTTACCGTCGTGCGTTATCACTCGTTTCTTAGCTTATGCAAATAATCCTTGCAAAATTGTCAATAATAATGCAAAACGTAATTATGGAAACTATATACGAAACTTATATCGCTGATGCATCAGGTGAACGTGCCGATGCTGGCGTTGCTAGAATTACAGGTAAAACTCGTGCAAAAATTGAAGAACTTATCGAACAAAAATGCGTACTAATTAACGATAAACACATCAAAAAATCGCTAAAACTGTGCGAAGGCGATGTCATAAAAGTACACTTTAAGCCAGAACCTATGCCAGATTTAACCGCTAAAGATATTCCGCTTGAAGTCGTTAAAGAATTTGAAAACTACGCCATCATTAATAAACCTGCTGGATTGACCGTTCACCCTGCGCCCGGCAACTATGACGAAACGCTCGTAAATGCATTACTATACAAGTTTGCTATCGACGATGAAGATAACGGATTTAGACCCGGAATAGTACACAGGCTTGATAAAGATACATCCGGACTAATGATGATTGCGAAAAATGCCGATAGCAGAAACCAACTTGCAGAACTATTTAGTAGCAGAAAAATTATAAAAAAATATACAGCAATATGTTACGGTGTGCCACGCTTCCATACTAAAACAATAGAAAACTACATTGGACGTGATAAACATAACCGCCAACGCATGTGCCTTACCGATGAAGATAACGGACGATACGCAAAATCAGAATTTAAAGTAATTGAAACCTTTAAATCGGCTTTCTTGGCGGAAGTAACAATATTTACTGGCAGAACGCACCAAATACGTGTACACGCTGCAAGTATCGGACATTCGCTAATAGGCGATAGCGTTTATGGCAATAAAATACTACACGGCTTTGAAAGGCAAGCGCTACATTCATCATATTTGTCATTTACTGACCCTTTCACAAATGAGCATGTAGAAGTTACTTCACAAATGCCAGCAGATATGTTAGACTTAGTAAGTAAATTGAAAAATAAATAAAATTACGTATCGAGGGTGTTCATGGATAAACTACGTGAAGGCGTTGATGCTTACCTTGCAGGCGACCATAGTGTTGCTATCAACCTGCTTACACAATATATTGACGAAAATGGCGAGTTTCAAGGGCAAGCTTATTACCATCTTGGATTAATATATAGCGACTCGCAACAGCTTGCAATATCTGGCGAATATCTATCAAAAGCTATATCGCTTGAGCCTGATAAAGCTACGTACCATTACAAAATCGGTATCGTATATTCAAGGCTGATGGCGCTTGATAAAGCTATCGAACACCTTAAACGCTCTATCCAACTTAACCCAGAACACCAACGCTCACGCTTTATACTAGGTACTGTCTACTTCCAACGTGGGCTTATGCAAGAAGCGCTTGATACATTTACAGCGCTAATAGAACGTAGCCCAGACTTTGCCGATGCCTACTATAACCGCTCGTTATGCTACTATCACATTGGCGATGAAAAATTGTACGAACAAGATATACTAAAAGCGTTAGAAATTAACCCTACATACAACGTCGCTAGGCTTAGCCTTGCAAGGCACTACCTAAGTTGCAATAAACAAAAAAAAGCAGTAGAAAATTTTGAAATAATATATAACAATGGCTTTAGAGATTACGTATTCATAAAGTCATACATCGAAGCGCTACTAATGATAGGTGACAAAATTACAGCAAAAGATGTCGCTGTTGAAGCACTACACATGTACCCAAATAATATAGATATTGAAGTGCTTATCAAGAGGTGTGGATAATGAAAATTAGTGAAATGAATTTTAGTATCAAAAATATTGTTATCGCATTCCTCGTCGTCTTTGCGTTAATTTTGGTATATAAAGTTAGCAATATTTTAGTGCTGTTATTTGTATCAGTCCTTATTTCATACATCATCAACCCGCTTGTTAGACAGTTTGAACGCATAAAAATCCCTAGAATAATTGCGTTGATAATTATGGTTGCAATTTTTGGAGTGTTGCTGTTCTTAGGTATCGCAATCGTCCTACCTATTATAATTGAAGATATTATCCACATATCTCGTAACGTGCCACAATATGCACAATACCTGTTTGGCTTGACAGAACGCTTGCTTACAAGGTTTGGTGTAGAAGTTTCGCTCACAAACGTACAAACATTCGTTATCGAGCGTATGGGCGTTATATCTTCGTACGTTTTTAATACATTAACAACCGCTGCAGCATCAGTCACTGGCATAGTATCTGTCTTGCTAAATATTTTCATCGTGCCTGTTATGGTGTTCTTTTTATTGAAAGATTTTTCAGATGTGCGTGGATTATTCAGCAAAGTAATCACTAGGCTAAAGTGGGAAAAACTTGTTGTACACTTATCAGATTTTGAACGCTTTGTCGGCAGATACTATAGAGGCATGTTCTTAGTTGCACTTATATTAAGTTGCTTATACTCATCAGTATTAATATTAGTAGGTGTCGAGGCAGGCTTATTCTTAGGCATCATGACAGGTCTAGGCGCAATGGTTCCATACGTTGGATTTGCGTTCGGATTTACTGTATCTACAATAGTGACTGTCGTACAATTCCAAGATGTAATACACCCGATATATACAGTCGCTGGCTTTTTACTTGTACAATTCCTAGAAAGCATGGTCATAACACCAAAAATCGTTGGCGACTCGCTAGGACTTAGCCCAGTGCTTGTTATAGTAGGCTTGATGATAGGCGGTACGCTGTTCGGCTTTGTAGGTATATTGATTGCGTTGCCAATTACTGCATTTACTAAAAGTTTAGTGGATAAGTATTTCTTTAAAATGGTAGAAGAAGAAAGTTTAAACGAAAATTCACAATAAAATGCAACTTTGTGCAAATAGTTCTTGCTATATTTATAACAATATTCTATATTTAATTATGGTTATTTGTAATTATACAGGGGGAACTTATGGTGTATCGTTCAGATGCAAAATCTATCCAGTCAGTACAACACGCATTACAGTTGTTTGAGGTCTTTCGCAAAAGTAACAAACAAGAAGAGTTCGGTGTTACAGAATTATCACGTGTGCTAGGTTTACATAAAAATAATGTTTTTAGATTACTTGCTACACTTTCTGCTTGTGGCTATATTGAGCAAAATCCTGTTACAGAAAACTATCGACTAGGTATCGGCATATTCAACTTAGGTCAAAAATTTATTAATAAACTCGGTTTTCTTAAATTAGCACGCCCTTTTTTAGAAAAAATTTGCGTGGAAGTAAACGAAGCTGTTTATATCGGCATATTGCGTGAAAGTAACGTAGTATATCTTGATATTGTTGAGGCTAACCACCCTGTGCGTATTGTTTCTAGGGTAGGCAAAGACGTTCCAGCATACTGCACATCAATAGGCAAAATCCAACTAGCATATTCATCAGACGATGAAGCAAACAAACTGTTTGTTGGTGCTAGGCTCAAAAAATATACAGATCACACAATTACATCACTACCAGAGCTAAAACGTCACCTAAAAGATATATACTCGAAAGATTATGCTATTGATAACCAAGAGTACGAAAATGACGTCCGCTGTGTTGCTGTACCTATCAAAGATTACGTTGGCGTACCTGTTGCAGCTGTTAGCGTTTCTGGCCCTGTATATCGCATGAGCGAAGAACGGATACTTGATGAAGTGCTACCAGTAGCAAGGAAATATGCACGAGAGATTTCAAAACGACTCGGCTACCAAAATTAATTGATTTTTGTGTCTTTTGCCCTTGTGCGTTGTTGTTTATAAAAAATACATCATTAATTAATTTAGCGAATAAATATTTTAGGACAGTTTTTGGCTGTCCTTTTTTTATGGCGAAATGTAAGTTATTATTGTAAAAATGCTTGACTTTGGTATAATTTGGTGCTATTTTGCTCGTCTACCTTGTTTTGCGTATAAGTAAACGCAAGGCTAAAAATCCAAAAGGGAGATAAAATGAGAACTTACGAAACAGTATTTATCGTAAAGCCGAACTTATCGGCTGATGAACACACAAATCACATCGAGTTCTACAAAGAAAACATCACTAAACACGGTGGTGAAATCCTTGATGTGCAAATCTGGGGCAAACAAGCACTTGCCTACCCTATCGAAAATGAAACTGATGGTTTCTATGTCGTGATCCAATTCAAAGCTGAAGAAGGCTACAGCCATACTGAGCTTGAAAAACGCTTCAAATTTAACGAAGATGTACTTCGCTATGTCGTTGTTATGATTGACGAGAAAAAGTTTAAACTAAAACCTCGCAAAGAAGCTCCACGTAAAGAACGTACTAACGACAGACCATTCGCTAAAGAAGAAAATAGCGAAGAAACTGAAGTTGTTGCTGAAGAAGTTGCTACTGAAGAAGTTGTTGAAGAAGTCGTTGCAACAAACTCTGAAGAAGTAAATAACTAATCACTAACTAAAATAGGATAAAATTATGGCTTCGTTTAATAAAATTGTTCTGATGGGTAACGTAACTCGTACACCCGATATTAGAAATATTCCCGGCTCTAACACTGCTGTTGCTAGAACAGGGATTGCAGTCAACCGTAAAGTAAAAGATAGAGAAGAAGTCCTTTTCATAGATATTGTTGCTTTTGGCAAAACTGCTGAAATTATGGGCGAATACGTTGTTAAAGGTACTCCTCTATTAGTAGATGGCAGACTATCTATGAACTCTTGGGAACAAGACGGACAACGCAGAACTAAACACGAAGTTATTATTGACTCTATGCAAATGCTTGGCGGCAGACGTGACGATTACAGTCGCTCTGATAGCGAGCAAACAGTTAGCGAAAGTGATTTTAAACAATCAAATTCTATCGATGAGGACGATGTCCCATTTTAATTTTTAATTATTAGGAGACTACAACATGGCAGTTGTTAAAAAAAGATTTCAAAGAAAAAAAGTT
>CAYJIW010000121.1:0-5004 GCA_964370335.1 uncultured Deferribacteraceae bacterium | reverse complement strand
CCCATACACTATACGCATTGTGTCAGAAATTTTAGAATCTAACGGTTCATCATCTATGGCATCAGTTTGCGGTGGTACATTAGCTATGATGGATGCTGGCTTACAAATCAAAGCTCCAGTATCTGGTATTGCTATGGGCTTAGTGATGGAGGCAGATGGCGACTACGTTATCTTATCTGACATCATGGGGCTAGAAGACCACCTTGGCGATATGGACTTCAAAGTTGCTGGTACTAAAGACGGTATCACTGCTTTGCAAATGGATATTAAAATAAAAGGACTATCGAAAGAAATCCTTACAAAATCATTAGCACAAGCATTAGAAGGCAGAACGCATATCTTAGGCGAAATGCTTAAAGCATTGCCAGAGCCTAGGCCAGAGCTTTCTCCGAATGCTCCACGTGTCCATGCTATGCAAATCAACCCTGAAAAAACAGGCGCGTTGATTGGACCACAAGGTAAAAATGTTAAAGCTATTATCGAGGCTACAGGCGCAACTATTGATATACTCGATGGCGGTATCGTAAACATCTTTGGTAAAAACAAAGAAATGATTGAACAAGCTATTGATATGATTGAAGCATCAGTTGCTGAGGCAATACCGGGCAAAACTTATAAAGCTACTGTTAAAAAAGTTATGGATTACGGTGCATTTGTTGAGATACTACCGGGGCTAGAAGGCTTACTACACGTATCACAATATGCACATGAGCGTATCCCTAGCATCGCTGAATACTTAAAAGTTGGCGATAAAGTAGAAGTTATGTTTATGGGTAAAGATAGAAATGGTAGGATGGAGCTTTCACGCAAAGCACTACTACCTAACCCTAAGGCAGATAAGACTGAGGATTAATATATCTTTTGCCTACTTGTCGCCTAAATGGCACTAAAAAAGTTAATTAAACATAAAGCCCTAGTTCGCTAGGGCTTTTTTGCGTTCAAAAATAACATATCATCTAACTTGTTTTTCACATTCATAAGCTAAGTGCTTAATAAACAATTCTAATTCTTCTAGTGTGCAAGATGGATAAATAAGCAATATAGAGTTTGGCATATCAGATAAATAATACCAATTACAGTTGCCATAGTTTGCATCAATTTTGGCAAATTTAATACTCTTTTTAAAATTGACTAATAAAAACACGCCACCAGCTGGCTTATTCCATGTTGCATATTGTGATAAATATTGATTTAGTAATCTATCTGTGTCTAGCAATCGCTGGTATAATTTAGGTTTCAATTCATCAATGATATTGTCATATGCTCCACTTTCTAAAAGCTCTAAATATACCATTTGTGATAAATGTGTGCAATGTGGTGCAATTTGCGAATAGATATACGATAAATGTTCAATAATATATTCACTACCTGTAATAAAAGCTATACTATCGGCATAATTTAGAAATGTGCCATAGTTTGATTGATACAAAATGTTATTAGCTGTGTCATATGATTTTATTGGCGGTGGTGGTGATATTGAATGGTCACGCTGATAATCGCACTCAACAATAGGGATGCCTTTACGCATACATAAATCAACTATCTCATGCTTACGAGTTTCGCTCATGGATAACCCCAACGGAAATGTGCAATCCGGCTCAATATATAGTATAGGGTTGTACGTATTCATAATCTTTGAGTATAAATCATCGAGGACTATACCCTCATCATCAGTTTTTACATATGCAACACGTGTTCTTGTAAGTTCTAAAGCAGAGTTCATAATAAATCTATTAGGCGAATAAGTTATTAAGGTAGAAGACGAACTTAAAAGAGCTATAAACATTAAATACATCGAGGCGTGTTCTGATTGTGTAATAAGTATTTGTGATGGCGAGACATTTATATCACGTTTTAATAAATGGTTTGCAATACATTCACGCAGTCTAGGGTTACCTTTACTTTGTAAATGGTATGATAAATCTGCACGTTCAGCAGCTTTCTTTATGGCATTAACATAAATATCTCTAGTTCCAAATTCTTCACTGTCAATAAGATATGATTTGCTATTTTCGTTAGTTGAATATAATATTTTTGGTTGTTGCATAACTAGCTTATCAATAGTATGTGTTGCACGTTTAATAAAATATTGCCAATCTACACTTTTAATATCATCGTTATTACTTTTAGATATAAAAAAACGTCGTGATTTGTTTTGTAAAATATAACCTTCTGATATGAGTAAATCGAAGCAAATAGCAATTATGCCCCTAGATACACCAAAGTGTTTCGCCATATCCCTGAATGGTGGGAAAAGATAATCATCAGGCAAATTGCCACTAATAATTTTTGTTTTTATGTGTGATGATAGTTGAATATACAATGGTTGTTTTACTTTTTTGTTGATTTTCCATTGTGAATATAAAAAATTATTATTAATGTCCATATTTTTACCAACTTTTATTACATTGTTTGTCCAAAATATATTTGCAAATTTGTCAACTCTATATTCAACCATATGCAAAATATAGATTTTAATCAACAATAATCTCTTTGTCCAATATTTTTTAAAGTTTTTGTCATAGGTGATAAAGTATAAATATATTACAATCCTATAACATCATTATATAAGGGAGGAGTTTATGAAGTCTAAAAATGATTTATTAAAGTCAAAATTGACTCGTCGTACTTTTTTACAAGGTATGGCAGCAGTCGGCTCTACAGTTGCAGTAGCTGGCTGTAGTAGTGATGATGAACCATTGTCATTTGGCAATACTAGCACTGGCGGATTTACTGTGTTACCGGGCGCTGTATTACCTGAAGATTTATCTGAGGCAAAGATTTATCATGCTGGTTGTACACACAACTGTGGTACAGGGGTTAGATGTGTATCAAGGTTGCATGTTATCAATGGCGTTGTTAAGCGTGTTACAACAGATGAAGGCGACTTTGCGTGGGATGGCACATTTAGAGATAAAGAGCAATATAACGATGCTCGTTCACTAACATGTCCAAAAGGTAGGGCGTTTAAATTTAGATCACATCACCCGGGTCGTTTACGTTATGCGTTAAAGCAAACTAAACAGCGTGGCGATATGTCTGGTTTCGTTAGTATTCCTGTACAACAAGCACTTAGCGAAATAGCAACTAAATATCGTGCTATACATGGTAAATATGGTGCAGGTGCAATTCATGATATATATGCTACATCAGGCGGTTACGATGGTGTTGGTGGTTATGCTAACTATGCATCAGTTATCGCTGCATTAACATCTCCAGCAGGCAGAAGACCATATTATGCTGATTACAGTTATCACCAATATCACTATGGCTATTTATTAACTGGTCACCCTAGTATTGGTAATGCATATAATAAACAATGTAATGTTGCTTGGCAATATCCAGCAATATCGGGCGCAGTTAAAAACGTTGTTTCTTGGGGTTCTAACATTTTATCTACAAATAATGCTTCTGCATGGGGTTATATTAAATCATTTGAAAACCTTAGAAAGAATGGCGGTAGAGCTTGGTTTATCGGGCCTGAGCTTTCTGACACAGGCGTTACTTGCCATACTGATTGGGTACAACTACGTAACTATACAGATGTTGCATTAATCATGGGTATGATGTACCACATGTTAGTTAATACATTTAATGCTGATGGTTCATTAATGGCTAACCCTATGTTAGATGTTGATTACTTAGATACTATGGTTTATGGTTTCTTTGATTCACCTGAATATTGGCTACATAATACTAATGGTACTATTGTTACTACTGAACCAGCTGCGTCAGATCTTGCTGATTACACATATGTTGAGGAAGTACCTGCTGGTAAATCTTTATCTGCATATGTTATGGGTAGCGATACTAGGCTTACATTAGCAAACTATAACGATACTGACGTTGCAAACTATACAGCAACACAGTTTGGAAATAGACCACGTAATGGTGCAGTATGTTCATACACTGCAACTGAAGGTGAAAATACTAAGTATCTATATAAACAAGCGTTCCAAGCGCCAAAAACTCCTACATGGGCATCTGCTATTACTGGTACTCCTGAAGCTCAAATCATAGAGTTAGCTGAAATGTATTGTGACGAAGCACAACATCCAATTTTTAACGAGTGGTGTGGTGGCTTACAAAAACAAGGTAACGGTGTTATTAATATTTGGGCAGTTTCTGCACTTATGGCTGTTACTAAAACTTTTGGTTTAACTGGTGAAACTTTCTCTGGTGCATGGGCATCTACATTATCTGCTGGTCCTAAAGGTAATGATAATAATTTGTTGGAGGGTATCGATCTTAGTGCAATTACTGGAGTTCCTAGTATTACTTCTGTTGCTGATACTCGTAGCGTAACTCTATCTGCTAAAGAATGGTTTAACGGCATTAAATTAGCGTTCCATGATAAACTAGTTGCTAGCCCTGAATATGATGGTTCACAAATACCTGATTGGGACTTTGCTAACAATAGATACTATTTTAACGATGGCGGTGTTAAAACAGGTGTAGTTTATAAACGTAATGCTGATGGTTCATTAGCTACAAGAACAGTTCAAGATGCACAAGGAAATGATGTAACCGTTTATGATTGGGTAGAAGAAAATGGCAGCCCAGTTTACGCAGGCACTCGTATGGTTCTTAACTTTGGTGGCGGTATCATGGTAAACCAACATATGAATACTAACGACTCTGCTGCTACTTATAAAGCGTTACCTCTTTCTGGTGAGCCTACAGACCCTGATACACCATGTTTTGTAACTATGGATGTATTTATGTCACCTACTGCTAGATATATGGACTATGTATTGCCATGTGCAGTAAACCTAGAAACTGTTGATTTTGGTGTCTTAGGTGGTCCAACGTGGTTAGGAGTTCCTATCCTTGGTTCACAAGGTGTTTCTGGTGCTTTCCGCCCACCTGTAGTTCCAATAGTTGGCGATGTAATGGATAGCTATGAAATGACTTATAATGCATATAAAGCTCAATCATTATTAGGTGAGTATACTGACCCAAGTGATACATTAACGAATGCAACAACTAGTGGAATAGAAAACT
>CAYJIW010000120.1:0-5026 GCA_964370335.1 uncultured Deferribacteraceae bacterium | reverse complement strand
CCAAGTAACTACTAGCGATACAGTAGTAGATAAAACGAATATAAACCTTACTGATATTAATAAAACCGTAGAACAGAGTGTATTGAGTACACAATCAGAGCCTAAAGTTCAACCACAGCAACCGCAACTAAATACTAACAATAATATTGTTGTGCCTGAAAATACTACAAACAATAATGTACAACAACCTAATCAAAATAGTATGACAGAGTTGGTAACTAACACTAACCAACAAGTAGACGTGCAAGAAACGGCTACTAATAACAACGTAATTAGCGATGATGTAGCTACTCCGCAACTAAAAACTGATAACGTAAATACATCAACACAACAAGTAAGTGATGTTGCTAAGAATACTGTACAGCCTACAGTTGATAATAGCCAAAAAGCTAATAATGTTGTAACTACTACACAAGTACAACCACAACAACAAGCTAATACAGATGCCAAGTCTATCATTAGTAATAATGTTGCTGATGAAGCTATGCAAAGCGTTGATACAAAGCAACCAAGTAATGTTATAACTAAAGTTGCTACGGAGCAACAACCTGCTACTCAACAACAAAATGTGGCAGCACAACAGCAGACAGCTACAACACAACAGCATAACATATTAAATAAAACTGGTAATATAGGGCAAACATTACCAAAGATAAACCCTATTACAGGTATGAAAGTCGAAATAGCTGAAACATCAAATACTAATAAAGATACACAGAGTTTATTTACTGGAACGACTCAAGAGAATACAAATTCGTTAGAAAGCAACCTAAATAGTAACACAGGTAGCAACGAGTTAATGTTAGAAAGCGGACAAGATGGCGCTGATGAGCTATTAAAGCAAACTTCTAATGATAATAAAGGTAACAACTTTGATAATATTTTGAAAAATATGAACACATCAGTAAAGGCTGATAGTGACATGTTAAATAAAATGACAGAAAAATATGATATTTCTAACACTAGAGATATTACAAAATTAGTAACTAAGCTAGAACAAGTTACAGCTAAAGGTGAAGCTAAACTTACAGTTACATTGACACCTGAAAATTTAGGTAGAATGGAAATACGTTTAGCAGAAGTAGGCGGTAAGTTGGTAGCGAAGTTTACATCAGAAAATGAATCGTCACATAGGTTAATGGTTATGCATGGTGATGCTATACGTCAACAACTGGCTGATAAAGGCATAGTTATTGATAATATGGAGTTTGCGTTTAATGATACTGCAAAGCAAGATGGGAACGAGCGAAATGCAAATAAGCGTAATGCCATGAATAAGAAAAACGATAAAGACGATGATATGTCAGGTGACGTTGTTAATAACAACGTGACAGATGATAGTGTAAAAGCTGATAAAGGGCTTTACGCTTAAGGAGATATGATATGCAAGCAAATTTACTAGGACAAATTGAACCAACAACAATTTTTCAACAACAGCAAGCCCAAGATGAAGGTAAGGGCAGCAGTGTTATGGACCAACAAGATTTTTTAAACATGTTAGTTGAACAGTTAAAAAATCAAGATCCACTTAACCCTGTTGAAAATACGGATTTTATGACACAAACAACGATGTTTACACAGTTAGATGAGTCTATCAAAATGAACGAAGCGTTAGAAACATTAGTTGCATTATCACAGCAGCAATCTAACAATATGAATACACTTATTAACGGTGCAAACTTTATTGGTAAAGAAATTGAATTTACAACAAATACAGTTACACTTGGTGAAGGTATTACTAACTTTGCATTTTATCTTGGTGAAGCGCCAGATGCTGGTTCAACAATTATTAATGTTTACAATGCAGAAGGCGAACTTGTTACAAGCTACCAACCTACAGATGTTGTTAGTGGTGAAAACATTATTCCGTGGGATGGTGTAGGTGTAGGCGGAGTTACAGTTCCTGATGGTACATATATGTTTGAAGTTCTTGCATATAGCGCTAGTGGCGAACAAATTGCAGTTGATGAATTTTCTACTGGAATTGTTAAGAGTGTATCAAAAGTTAATGATGTATTATACTTTGACATTGGTACAGGTGTTGTATCATCAGAATATGTATATTCTGTAAAGGAAGCACCTGCAACTGATAGCGGTGATGAAGGTTAATAATTTGGATACATAATTTGCACTTCATCGCTCCGAAGTGCATTATGATATTCTTATCATAGAAGCGTGGGATGGTAATTATTTATAGGTACACACAACCTAGATTATCATGACCACGCTTTTATTTTTTTTTATTAAAAAGTAGTTTGTTAATAGCATATCCTCACTTTTGGCAAGGAAATTGCTATATAGATAATATGGAAATATATTTTACGATAGGTAGGTAAAATTTTCCTGTAATAATTAATAATGATATTAATTTTTTTATAATATAAGCGTGATGAAGCTTATTGAAGCATTGGAGGTGCTTTTATGTTACGATCACTTTATTCAGGTGTTAGTGGTTTGACAGTTAACCAACAGTCTATGGACGTAATCGGTAACAATATCGCTAACGTAAACACGATAGGTTTTAAGGAAGGACGTGCAGTTTTCCAAGACCTGATGAGCCAGACATTGACAGCTGGTAAAACTCCTAGTGATGCAAGGGGTGGTATAGATCCTATGCAAGTAGGTTCTGGTGCATATTTAGCTACTGTTGATACTATTTTTGAACAAGGCGTTGTTGCAACATCTAGTAGTTCAACAGATTTAGCAATTAGTGGCGAAGGATTTTTCCTAGTTAGAGGCGAGGGCGACCAAGAGGTATATTACAGTCGTGCTGGTGCGTTTAGCTTTGACAGATTCGGCACATTGACAAACCCAAGCGGTTATAAAGTTCAAGGCTGGATGAGTGACCCTCTTACTGGTGAACTGAACGCTGATATGGGTGTTGGTGATATTGTTTTAGGCACTGCATACCAAGTTATGCAGCCGAGAGCGTCTACTGAAATTAACTTTGCAGGTAACTTAGACTCTCGTGCAGAGCCGACCATATTACAGTATCCAAAATTCTTAACACAAGCAGGTGCGCAACAAGAGTTTTCTGAAATGACAGATGCTAATGGTGTACCACTTGACTTATCAGATGGCGAAAAAGTTAAGGTACGTGCACACGCAACGCCTATAACTGCTTTTGCTAACTTATATGATGATAACGATATACCACTGGGTATTACTGATGGTGATACCATTACATTCTCATTTGAGGATAATACAACAGTGATATTAGAATATAGCTCTACAACTGATAACCCGGCTACAGGTACATTTAACACTACACAAGGCTTTATTGAGGCTGTAAATGATAGATTTTTAGCTGAAGGTGTTAATGCAACTATGGCTATGGAACAAGGTAGATTTGTGCTACAAGGTGGCGCAGGTGCAAACTTTACATTATCTGGCGTATCAGGTAACAGTATGATTGCTGCTGCATTAGATCCATTATCTGGCGCATATACAACTTCATACTCTAAAACTTCTAACGAGTTATTTTATGTATCTGAAATAACGAATGGCGAAGATTTTAACAACCTTACAGAACTAGGTACACAAATTGAGCGTGCTGTAAATGGTAACGTAGTTGGTGCAGCTGGTTTAACAGTAAACTATCTAGAAAATAACTTTGGTTTACGTACAGGTGAAGGTATCTCTATTACAACAAACGTAGGTGGTCCATTTGTATTTAGATACACAGATAATACTACAGGCTTACTTGCTGATGAGTTTAACTCTGTAGCACAATTAGCTAGGTTACTTGAAGATGCAATTAACGCTGGTGGTGATGTTGTAAGTATTGGTACTGTTGGTAACGAAATGATTATCGACTATACTGGTGGTGCATCTTTAGAATTTACAGATGTACAAGCATTACCAATAGCAGTTGCTGGTGCAGCTGAACCAAATAGCTACTTAGAAGATGTATTATCAACATCATTTATGGATGCTGCTGGTGTTCCGATATCATTAGTTCCGGGTAATGCTACACTAGAAGTAAACGAAATTGCTGGTAAAGGTAGATTAGTTTATACAAACAATACTATTGTTGGTGACCCTAACGAGATGAATATTACAGGTTTTTCAATAGAAAAAGCATCTAACGGTGAAGTTTTTAATGAAAACGTAATTTCTACTAGCGTTATTAATGCAGAAACTACTGCTACATCTGATTTATTCTTAGCAGATGCAGACGAAAATTCGCTAATGGTAGATTTATTTACACAACAAGGCGAGTCGTTCAACTTTACTGAAGGTATTTCAAGCTTAATGTTTAATGCATCAGTTGGTGGCGAAGATATTTCAACTAACAATATCTTTAGCGTTGAACTTAACTCAACTGTGCTTGACTTCATGATGGCTATGGAAGAATATCTTGGATTAGGCGCTGGCTACAACACTCTTGAAAACGTATCTATGACTGATGGTCAAATTAGCGTAAGAGGCGAAGCTGGTGAGGCTAATGCAATTGACTTCTTTAGAGTTGAAAGTACATTTTCTGAAAGTGCAAACTTTACTAGCCAAATGACTGCTGAAATTCTTCAAACAGCATCTGGTGGTTACTTACCTACAAATATTGAACTATTTGACGAGCAAGGTAACAGGCACATATTAAACGTACAGTTTAGCTTATATAACACTGAGAAAAACGAGTGGAAAGTATCACTTGCAACAAGTGACCCACTAAATGATGTTGCAATAAATGGTGCAACTACTAACGAATTGATTATCAAGTTTAACTCTGATGGTTCAATAGCATATGTTTATGATAACAATACAGACCCAGAAACTATTATAGTTGATCCAACTATCAGATTTTCTGCTGCTAATGGTACAAACACTATTGACGATATCGAGCTAAATCTTGGTACACCAGCATCTCGAGATGGTTTAACACTTGCGGCGGCAGCTAGCGGATTTACTCAAAACTCTACTGATGGCTACCCACAAGGTAACCTAGAGCAAGCGTTATTCAACCCTGCTGGTGAGATAATTGGTTCATACTCTAACGGTGAAGTTAGAACTATTGGTCAAGTTGCAT
>CAYJIW010000119.1:0-5142 GCA_964370335.1 uncultured Deferribacteraceae bacterium | reverse complement strand
GATAAAGTACCAGTGCCACCTGTACCTTTATATTTAGTAACCATAGTACAATTCTCCTTTAAAATATTTGGCTAATGCCAATCGCACCAATGACCATTGTCAAGCCTGCAACAATATAGATGTACTTTTTGTACACTGCTCGTTCGGCAGCATTGCCAAACTCTACTAAAATAATTCTAAAACCGTTAATCCCATGAAATAAAATAGTTAATAAAACAACTGATTTTACGTACACGTTTTGAACAATTGCTGGTAGGAACGAACAAACACCCGACGAACCTAAGATATGGAATGCAAAGTATAAAACAAGTATTAAACCTGTAAGCCTGTGCATAAGCCACGCTAATGTGCCAGCATGCTTCTTGTAAGCAACCTTTTGAGGGTAGGTTGTTAAATCTTTTCTTGGCATAACTCACTTACTCCTAATGTTAATTTTGTCAATATGTTGACTTATATAAAATTATAAACCTAATTTTAATATTAAAATAAATTATAAGACATTTGTCAATATATAAGTGGACATTAAATGTATTTTATTTAAAAAAATTATGAATTATTACTGTTTATTGTTAAATTTACATGTAAAAAATAATGGTTGATTAAAATATAATTACATTCTACTTTTAAAATGCAGTTATGCGAATTAAGTATTATTGCACTACTTTATTATTGAATATGAACGCTTCAAACCGTTCGATAGTTACATTTTCGTTATGATAAGCATTTTTTGGAAGCCCAGCTTTCATGCATGTTTGCGATAGAAATTCTTCCCTTGTCCAGCCATATTCCGCAGCTACTTGAGGTAATAAAACACCCCTATGGTTACCATATGTGATAAATAGTCCGTCCCTACCAACAACAATTTCATCAGCTTTTGCAGGCATTAGTGGTGATAAAATGGTAATCTCAATTTCTAGCTCGTCAACTTCGTCACGTGTGACAGGTGGAAATCTGTTATCTTCAAAAGCAGACATTTTTGCAAGTTGTTTTACGGTTTCTTCTATCGGTGCAACACCCTCGATAAAGCCAATACAACCACGAAGCATGCCACGCTTATATAATGTGACAAATGCGCCCACCTCAACAGATAAATCATCAATAATATCAGTATCTTTTACTATTTCAATATGCATACCAAATTGACTACATATAGATTGTTTTGCAAGTGTTAAAAGATATTTCCTTGTATTGTCATGTATTTGAAAGTTCATAACGCCTCCATTGTGGATAACTTGTGAGTAACTTAATTGTTCTAAGGCTATGTTAAATAAAGAAAAATTTATCATGCAAAAATAAATGTCAAGTTTATCAATGCTTTAAATAAATTGAGTTTTCAAACCTTGATTTTATGTTGTCAAGTATTTTTTTTAATTATTTTTGATGATAACATGTGGATAACTCCGTTGCAAGTGGTAAAAAATCGTTTATACGCATGCTTTCGTGTGGTTTGCCTAATTTTTAAGCAGATAAAAGATAATAAAATCATTTAAAATATATCTCATAATCACAATAGCCTATGTGTATATTAATAAACAAATATTTTAAAATATGAACTAAATATTATTTGACATATATATAAATATATTATATTTTTAATAATAAGTCTTGTGATGTACTGCCTCATGTTTGGGGTAAATAATTTATTAAGGAAGGTGAATTGTTATGAAGAAACTATTTATTATTGTAACTTGTTTTGTAATGATAGCTGGCTTATCATTCGCAAACAATCGTAACATGAATCCGCTACCTGTAATTAATGGTGCAGATTGGAATCCGACAATAACATCAGTTAAAGAATTACATGCAGATGTTATCGTTGTAGGTGGGGGGCTATCTGGTATGGCAGCAGGGCTTAGTGCTGTTCAATCAGGTGTAGATGTTATAATATTTGAAAAGCTACCTAGCTTAGGTGGAGCGGGTGTATTTGTTGAAGGTTCGCTAGGTATAGGCACAGATTTTCAAAAGAAAGAAGGTAAAGACCAAGTAACAGTTGCAGAAATGCTTGCTAATATTACTAATTTTTCTCATTGGCGAGTTAATGCTGCACTACACACATACTTGCTTACAAACTCTAAAGACACGCTACACTGGGTGCGTGATGAAGGTGTTGCTTTTAAATCGCCTACGATAAAAACTATGTTCCCAGATGATAAGTCTTTATTTACATGGCACATATATAAGAACAACGGTGCATCAGTCACTAAAAACTTTCATAAAAAGATATTGAAAGGTGGCGGTAAGATTTTTATGGAAACACCAGTTGAAAAACTTATAACTAACGAAAAAGGTGAAGTTATAGGTGTTGAGGCTATAAACTTAGTTGATGGTACGCTATATAAAGCGTATGCAAAGGGTGGCGTTGTGCTTGCTACTGGTAGCTTTGCAAACAATAGAGATATGGTTGAAGAACATGTTATTGACGCTAAGAAAGAAGGCGTAGAGCCTATCATGTTGCGTGGACCATTGATTGATGGTCGTGAAGGCGACGGTATTAGAATGGCACAAGAAGTTGGTGCAGCTGTTACTAACCTTGAGTATATCGGTGGTAACTCGCCATATATTCGCCAGCCGACTACACCTCCTATCCGCCAGTTTAACGGTAAGGACTTTCAAAAACAAGCACGTACAATGTTGTCGCAACCTTTCCTATGGGTAAATAGGCAAGGTAAGCGTTTTTATAACGAGTCGTTTGGTTCAGTATTTACAGATGTTTATAATGTAATGTCTATGAACGGTGGCGTTATGTACTCTGTTTTTGATGATAAAATGCTTAAAATGATGATTAAAGATGGACCAGTTACACCATTTAACGCAATCGTTGTGCCGGGCATGCCTATGAAAGCAGCACAAGAAGCTATTGATGTTGGCTTAGCAGAAGGTTGGGCATATAAAGCAAATAGTATTAAAGACTTAGCTAAACAAATGGGCGTAGATGAAAAAGGGCTGGAGCAGACTATAAAAGAAGTAAACGCTATGGCTGATAAAGGCATGGACCCACAATTTAGCAAACGTGAGCAACATTTATTTAAGTTTAGCAACAAAGGTCCATACTATGCGTTAAAAGGCGTTAGGGCTTACTTTATTGCACTTGGCGGTATCGTAGTTAATCCTGACCTAGAAGTATTAACACCACAAGAAAAAGTTATACCGGGATTATATGCAATAGGCTTAGATATGGGTGGTATTTATGATGGCACATACGATTTAACATCAGAAGGTGTTGCATCTGGCTATGCGTTAACAAGTGGCAGATTAGTTATCAAGCACATCATGCGTGATAGGTTATAGGAGGACATCATGAAAAAGATATTAATACCATTTATATTAATCATATTAAGTATAGCTATAGTGTCGTTTGCAACTGCTCAAGAACGCCAAATAGTCGGCATGAAAGGGCATGTTGAAGCTGGCGTTGGTTGCGAAGATTGCCATGCTACATCTAATGTTGTAGATAGTTGCTTAAGTTGCCATGCAAACTCTGATGGCTACTATAGAGGCGAGGAACTAGACAAAGACGGTAACGGAGTACCTAAGCCATATCCAGAAGCAGGCAAAACAAGAATGACTGCATTCCACGATATGCACGGTGGCCCAATACGTTGTACAGTTTGTCACACATCGCACAAGCCACAACCACCACTATATTGTAACAACTGCCACCAGTTTGAAGGCGTAGTTCCAAAATAGTTTGGAAGTAATTAATAAAATATAAGCCAGCAGATAATTGTCTGTTGGCTTTTTTGTTGCATTTGTTCACTAAGTTAAATATATTAAGTATATACATACTTGTGAGGTTTTATAAATTGAAATATAGATTAGTAATTTTTACTGTGATTTTAATATCATTCACAGCTTGCTCGTCAAAGGCTGTTACGTTTCCACCATATCATTTTTCTGCTGACTTTAATGATTATGAAGCTACAATAGATAAAGACTTAATATACCAATATGTTACGATGGATTACTTTTCTCCAAGTGTCAAATATATTGATGATAGATCGCTTACACAATTTGACCTTGATAAAGTTATGTCAAACCGCAATGCAGAAGCGATAAAAAGTGATGTTACTGTTGGGTATGGATTTACACGTAAATCTACTAATATGAAGATGCTACCATCAGGAAGTTTATTCCAAAAATCTGCTGGCTCTGTTTTCGACTATAACCAATATACACGTATAGGTGCGTTTTCACCATTATTGATACTACATACTTCTAGCGATAATAAATATATGTATGTGCAAACTGACCACATGCGTGGATGGCTACCATCTGATGATATTGAAAAAACTAACAAAAAAACTTTCGATAAAGTTATTAATATGCAATATATTCAAGTGGTTGCTGATGATGTCGATGTTGCAGGCATTACATATAATATTGGTGACAAAATCCCAGTCTTAAACAAAACAAAAGATAACGACTATATCGTGATGTCACCTAATGGCAAAAAAGTTGTAGCCGATAATTCAGGTGCTTTTGTTTGGAGCTCTCAAGACTATTCTCAAGAGATGATGCGATTTTTAGCACAAAGCCAGCTAGATAACCCTTACGATTGGGGCGGTAGGGAAGGTTATCGTGATTGTTCATCATATGTGCGTGATATGTGGCTTGTTTTTGGTGTAAACCTACCTCGTAATACTGCGTTACAAGTACAAGTTGGCGAAAAAATATCTGGTAAGCCAAAATCTACAGAAGCATTTTTTAAAGTGCTTGATAACGCTGAACCGTTCAAGACGCTAATATTCTTTAAAGGGCATGTTATTATGTATGGCGGTAAAGAGAATGATGATTATGTAATATACCATGCAGTTAGCAGGTTGAAAAACGATAGCGATGAAATAATTAGTATATCTAGCGTTGTAAAACAAAACCTAAAGGAAGATGGCTTTACAAGAATATGGGAACGTGTTACAAAAATTACAGATATATCTGGACTAATAAAGTAGTGAAATATGGGAAAAATAAAAGATAGTTATCAATGCTCGCTAGTGCTTACGCATGATTTGATGGGCGGTAAATGGAAATTGCGTGTTTTGTGGCATATTATTAATGGCGATAATAGAATATCATTGCTATTGAAAAATATCGAGGGTATAACACATAAAGTATTGATACAACAACTAAAAGAGCTAGAAGAAT
>CAYJIW010000118.1:0-5186 GCA_964370335.1 uncultured Deferribacteraceae bacterium | reverse complement strand
GAAGTTAAACTCTTGCGCGTAAACACAGCCTACATTCTCTGCAACTTTTGTTGATATGTTGAACTCAACTGTATCATCTTTTATAGTGTACTTCTTTGTTAAGCTAAGTGCGTGCTTTGTAACATCTTCATATATTCCGCCATCACGTTTAAATGTGATAGTATTATCTTTTTGCGTCATTTCTGCTGGTTGGTTTGCAAAGTCGCCAATCTCTTGGAACGTACATCTCTCGAACGTCGCAAGCGTAAAGTTGCACGCAAAGTGATCTATAAAGCAATTCTTGTTATACCAATCGTACGCTATCTTTTCCCTAACTTCTGGTGGGATATGGTAGCTTTGTTCGTGTATAGTTTTTTCGCCACTATTATCTTCTTCAACTACTGTACTAGAATATTTTGCGTGGTAGCCTTCCATTTTTCTTGATATAGTGTTTAACAAGTTGAAGTTTTTATCTTTCAACTCTATCGTTGTAAGCTGTCCGCAATCCCTACTAACAAATAAGTAGTTGATTTTATCAGTACGGACGAACGCTTCATCATATCCATCAAAGTCGACATCACGCACATCTATGCTAGGTATCTCCACTTTAGCTAGTTTTTCATAAATGCTTTCTGCTTCTATCAACGCACTCCACGCATTGTTGCGTAGGTTTGGTAAGTATAATCCACCAAAAACACCATGCCATAACGAGTCGTTACATTGGCTACGATATAGTGCATCAACAAGTTTCTTATCATCTTTATAAGGCTTTGCACGCAAAGACAAATCGAGCGTACGTTTATGCAACCTGTTACTTTCAGGGTATTTTGCTAAAAAGTTTTTCCATATGCTACCTTTTACAAAGTGTTTCATATCATTTTTAAAGTGGCTATCAGCAACGTATTCTTTCAAATCCTCAAAGCGTTCTAGCTTATCAGAAAATAATGCCCATTCGCCCATTTCTTCATAACTTGTTATCGGTAGATACGCTATGCCGGCAGGTTTTATCTTTTTAACAGCATCTTCATAGTGCATAAACTCAACACGGTCATCGTTCACGACAGCATCAATAAATTTATCAAGCCAGCCATCTTCATAAACGTGATTATAAGTACCCGGCCATGTGCCAAACTTTTCTCCATCATCTAAGCATGTAATTAGCTTCGCGTTTCTATTTAATGCGCTGTGCATATGCTCAAGCACATCTTCTATCGGTTTAAACGGTGTCAAGTAGCGTAACTTCATATCAATAGGGAACAAGTTAATATCGTATCCGTCTTGCTCTGTCTTAAAGTAGCTTGTGATGCTCTCTTTTGGAAAGCCCACAGATATTAAGTGATAATCATCCACAATAATATTTTTAACGCCACACTCCGCAGCAGAAGGTATTATTGATGGATCCCAAACACGCTCTGTAAGCCACATGCCACTAGGCGTAACTCCAAAATGATTGTTTATATAGTCTGATAGCATTTTAATTTGTCCGTACCTATCATCAGCAGGTATCGCAGATAAAACAGGCTCGTAATAGCCAGCAGTAAAAAATTCTACTTGCCCCCTATCAGAAAGCGTTTTTAAGTTATTAAATGTTTCAGCATGGTTTTTGCGTATATATTCAAGCAACCAACCGCTATAATGCACTGCAAACTTAAACTTTTTATGTTTAAGTGCTACTTTTAAAAATGGTGCATAACTTTTTTCTGTAACGTCGTCTACAACGTGGTAAAAGTTTTCTGCTGGTTGGTGGCAATGTATGCCGAACATAAAAGGTAGTTTCACTTATATCCCCTTAATAATATTATATTATCCATTCGCTTTTGAAGTCGTCGTTTATATCAACCTCGATAGGTGTATAAAGTGGCGCTTTTTCTATCACAGTTCCGTCACTCACAAGCTTTAGTGATACGTAAACTTTTTCGCCTTGCGTTATACCTAGCTTAGTAATATCAATACTGGCTTCAAAAATTTTGTTTATACAATACGTAACGTCTTTAGTAGTGCTAACACCTTCGTTAGCTAACTCGACTGCATATGTATTGTTTTTGCTAGTTGTATTTACATCTATTTCTAATATCTTGTTTTTGCTGTTTTCAAAATTTGTGTTTAGCGATATGTACAAGTTATTGCTATCAAAGCCAAATTGCATAATTTTTAGTTCTGCCGAGTCTGTATGCATAGCACCAGCATCTGCTTTTAAGTCATATTCGCCAGCGCCAAGCCATTCAAAAAAGTTAGTATATGCGCCATCAATCACAGGCGTTATTGTGCTAGTAGGTTTACGCACTAGCCCTACACGGCTTTTAGTCTTTATCGGCACAAATAGTTCTGACGGCACATTTAGCTTCAGCAACCTATATATGTTTATAAGGTGGTTGCGAAATAATCTATCAAACACGTTTGATTGCACGCTAAAGTGGTCGTCACCATACCACCAAAACCAGTCGCTACCCTCTGCAATGTGTAGCTCTTTATAAACTAAGCGTTTTGTTTCTTCATCTTTATTGGCGATATTTTTATCAATCGCTAGTTTCGCTTTAGTAAGTAGTTCCCACGCTTTATTTTTTTCTGCATGTCCAATCCATATTTGGAAGTTGCCCATAATCCACGAACCAGCAGTTATATTATTAAGCGCTTCTTCTGGCACTTCATGGTTGTTTACAACATCGGAAAACTTTTGCGTTTCTACCCAATCTAGCTTACCTATTGCGTCATACAGCTTTGTAAAAAAGTCGTATGCGTTGTTATCGTAATATTCCCAAGCGTTTTCGCCATCTAGTATAACAGATACGTTAGGCGAAAAATCTACCGAGTTATATATATTGTTTAAGTGCTTCACAAAGTCGGCAACAGCGTCATCAGTATTCCATGATGAATACGAAAAACCTATCAAATCCGATAGCCCTTTATCCCTAAAAAATATATTTATTTTTTTGTCATCATGGTACTGGAAACGTCGCATATACAATAATCGCCTATTGTTACTATCACGCAAGTTTATACCTAAACTATTAGATAGTACATCTTCATCAGTCGCTATCCATTTTATGTCGTTATCGGTATATTTGCTAATAGTCTTTTGGCTAACGCTACCCTCTGCTGGCCACATACCAACAGGCTTAAAGCCGAAAAAGCGTTCAAACTCTTTCAACCCTTCTGATACATGGTAATCGGCATCGCTATCAAGGCTAGTTGTATGCTCTGGCATCGCTATATGCGGGTGCGATTCCTTAGCCGAGTTAAAGTCGGCAAGCAACGGTAATATTGGATGATAATACGGTGTACAAATAATTTCTGCTTTACCGTCATTATGCAATTTTTTATGAATATCAACAACTTGTGATACCCAATATGCACAACGCTCTAGCAATGTCATTTTATCATCTTCGCTATAGTTACGTGATTTTTCTAGCAACGATTTTATAAACTCGTCTTCTTGGCGGATAAATACACCACACCACGACAATATATATAGTATCTCTAAATCTAGTATGTCATTATCGGTAAATGTAGAAATATCGCCACCTGCGTTATGGTGCTTTGCATGTAGCTCTGCATAGCGTGGTAGCGGTTTTATCATCTTATCATAGTTTGCCATAAAGCATTGGTGCGTAACTTCCATACGCTCCTCAACTGTCAACTGCGATACTTGTTTGCGTAATCGTATCAAAAATTCATCAGACACGTTCACATCTGTATAGTCTTGTAGCTGTATCAATAACGATGGCACATAGTTAAAAGTAACACGAATATTGTTAGCAACATCAACGTGTTTCGCCATTTCGTAGTAGTCTTTCAACGCATGAAGAAATACCCATGGCATATGGTAATGATTATCAAAATCATCCTTATAATATGGCTGATGCTGGTGCCAAAGTATAGATAAATATAGCTTTTTCATATCGTGTTAACCATGCAAATTTATTTTTCGTCTGATACCCAAGTATTTATTTTTTTAACAAATTCTTTATGGATATTAGATGCAACAGTGCTTGTGTTACCCTCAACGTATAAATGCACGTTTGGCGAGTATTGGTCTGGTATCATATGTACCCAACCGTCTTTAAACATCAGTTTTATACCATCTAAGAACGACGCATCTTTATCACGTGCTTCTTCGCTCATTTTACGCATGATATAGCCTTTAACTTCTATCGGGCAGTTTATAACAGTATGCTTATACTTATAATCTGGTATTTCAGCTATCACATCAGATAGTTTTACGCCAAGTGTACAAATCATTTCATGTATTTTCATGCTAGCAAACATCGCATCTGCGTTCGCCATGTGGTCAGTAAACCTAAAAAATCCGTTAGTATCGCCCATGAAGTAAAAATCTTGTATAAATTGCGATTTGATACCGTTCGTCTTACCACGTACTATTTCAACATTTTTTAGTTTGCCATCAAGCGCCGTTGGCGAAAATGCTGGCAAGTAAACTTTTACAGGCTTTTTAACCGTCTTATCAATCAATACCAGTATCGCTAGCAACAGTTTATCGCCATAAAGTATTGTACCTTTATCATCAACAACTGCTAACCTTTCGCCAGATGGATAAATAACGTAACCAGTATCAGCTTTTAATGCTGTAACGATACCAGATATGTTTTTAAACGTCTGCTCCATTTGTATGTTAGAGCGTGAAAGTTTGTTTGCATCGTTATTTGCGTTTAGTATAACAGCATCAACGCCTACTTTATTAAATATCGTTGGTAAGATAGAGTCTGTAACACCGTTCAATATATCAACAACTATCGTCATGTTTTTAGATTGGATAGTCGGTATATCAAGCTCTTTCAAGAAGTTTTCGACGTAGTAGCTACGCACTTGCTTTTCAGATATGTCACCAACTTCGTTATACGCAACACGTCTAAAATTTTCACGGAAGAACGTCCTATCAAGGTTTTTTTCAACGCTAGAGTTGATAGGGTCGCCATTTTCATCAAAAAACAGTATCTCTGTATGAGTGCTATCTTTTGGCGATTGCCTAAAGTGTACTGCACCAACCTCACCAAAAGTAGTAAGCTTGTAGCGTGTAATCGGTAACGCTTCACGTTGTAAGTCGACAGCGTTTACACCTGTTGATAAAAAGCCACCAAGAAACGCACGCTTAATCATACGTGATGCTTTATGATAATCCCTTGATGTCAATATTTTAGCGTTTTGTGGCAACATGCTACCATATGCAGCACCAAGTTTTGCAGCCATAT
>CAYJIW010000117.1:0-5202 GCA_964370335.1 uncultured Deferribacteraceae bacterium | reverse complement strand
TCCATGCTTTAGATACGAGTGTTGCAAAGTTGTTGTATAAGTAGTTGTAATTAACGCCTAGCACATGTGCGCCTTCAGGGCTGTATAAAGTGTAGCCAGAAAGTTGCGCAGCTATCTTGTAATTATCTAAATTTTTATCGACTTCATCAGTGTTAAGGTTGTCTGATAAAGTATTCGCAACTTCTTCATAAAAATCAAAATATAACTCAAAAGCTTTAACTCTAACTTCTTCTGAATCATCTAGTGAGAACAACGCAACATAGACACCTTCAGCCGCTATTGCTGCTTCAAAATTTTTCTTGTCTATGTTATTTAGTTCGTTTTCAAATCTTTTTAGTTTTGCTTTCTCAGCATCGCTCATAGCAAAAGCTGATGTGCTTGCAAAAATTACGATAAATGCACAAACAAGTACGCCTAATTTTAGTGATATTTTCATATAATATCCCCCTCTTTTTTAGTACAAATAGTATAACCAAAGTGTGAAAATAAAGCAAGCGTTTAAAAGTAATGATGTATCAAAAGTAATAATAGAATGTTGCTGTGATGCTGCTATAACTATAATAACTTGTATAAGGTAAATCTTGGTGTAGCATTATATTTAAAAAAATAGTTACTACTTCATAGTTTAGAAATTTATAAAGCATGAAGTTTACAGTTGCTTTTAGCGTCCTGTTTGCTACTCAGACGCTACTCGCTATGCGACGGCACGCTTCGAGTCAAAAGTATTGCTCATACTTCGTATTTCGCACTACTTGGGGGACTCGTAAAAAAAGTGTTCTCGTCATAACATCACTCGTGAACTCATGATGTTGGGGGGACTCGCTTTTACTTCTTGTACATCGTGTACAATCGTAAAAGTCCGTACTTTTTACCTGTCGCCAACATCGTGTTGGCTAATCCTCCCTGTTCGGTCGGCGGTAAAACATTATCGCTAATTCTTAGCGAAGTATGAGCATAGAAGTAGCCTAATTGTTTCATGAGAGCCATAAGAATAAAACGAACATAAAAAGTGTTCTCGTCAAAAACATCACTCGTGAATTCGCGATGCTGGGGGGACTCGCTTTTTTATCACAAACATCGTGTTTGCTCAAAAAAGCCGTGCGTGCCGTCTGTCGCAAACGTCCTGTTTGCTACTCAGACGCTACTCGCTATGCGACGGCACGCTTCGAGTCCCACGATAAATAATACAAAAGGGATACCCTTTGGGTATCCCTTTTGTATTATATGCCGAAGGGGGGACTCGAACCCCCACGGGCGTGGCCCACTACCCCCTCAAGATAGCGTGTCTACCAATTCCACCACTTCGGCTTTAGAATATGTCTTATAACCTAACTAATATTACTTGTCAATAACATATTTATTGTTAAATAAAATGTGCTTTTCATGCTATAACAGCAACCCCATAAATATAGCACGCTGTTTGATAGTGTAAAGCCACATAAAATACTTGCAAAAACATATAAAAGTTATTATATTATATTGATAAGTTACTGTTAAAAAACATATATTTATGAGAGGATTAAACATGAAAAAAGTGAAATTACTTGCATTAATGGCTATTACAGCGTCATTTTTTATGCTAAGTGCATGTGCTGATGATGGCGCATCAACAAATAACAACGGTGGCAATACATCAACAACTGACCCACGTTGTGAAAACTTAACTGGCATAGGTTACGATAATGCTAATGGCGTTTGGGAAATATATAACGCAAACGGCTTGCACGCGTTTCGTGATGAAGTAAACAATGGCGATATTGATTTGAACGCAACACTCGTGTGTGATATTGACTTAAACGGAGATGTAAACAACCAATGGACACCTATTATTGATACCGAGAATTATTCTCCAGCATATTTGAGCTATAATGGCATATTCGATGGTGGTAACCATACGATTAGTGGCATGTATATAGATAATGATAGTGTTATCGGTATAGCAATATCTGGTTTATTTGGCTTCGTTGGACCAAATGGTGTTGTAAAAAACGTCGGAGTAACAGATGCTTATATTAATAGTGGTAGTCTTGACAACAACACAGATATAGTTATAGGCACAATCGCAGCGCTCAATGCTGGTACAGTGATATCATCATATGCCAAAGATATTTCAATTTCTAGCACGAAGGGTAATGATATTGGTGGCATAGCAGGGTTCAATGTTACTAACGTTATAGCAACATATGCAGATAATGTTTCATTTACCATAGCTGACAATTTAAGTGATATCGGTGGCATTATTGGGTATAACGATGGCGACATTATTGCTTCATACACTAACAATATAGCAATTGATACACCAAGCACAAGAATTGGCGGTATCGCTGGTAGGTCATACTCATCACTAGATACAACCTTTTTTATAAACGATGATACATCGTTAATGGGTATTGGGGATTTTGCGTATAATAGTATTAATGCACCTAGTAACGATAATGCAACGCCTGTAGATATCCAAGGTTTAAACGACAATGTAAATGCGATGAATACGTTGTTAAATAGTTTTGAAGTCGCAAATGATGTTCAGGCTGGTTATAGGTTGCAAACGGGAGCGGATACAGCAAATGATTTACCGACATTTGTTGAATATACATTACCTGTAGATAGTATTGAGCTGACATATCCGTCAACAAACATTAATACTGCACAAACATTAACACCAAATATTATATACACACCTGCAAACACTACTCAAAGGTCTGTTACATATATATCAAGCGACCCTAGTGCTGTAGCGGTTGACGAATATACAGGTGCAATTACGGGTGGCTTATCTGGTAATGCAACTATCACTGCAACATCAACAGATAATACATCAGTATCATATTCAGTTGATATAACTGTTATAGCTATACCAACTGATCCAAATTGTGTAAACATACCAGACGCTGGCTATGATAACGTAGGCGGTACATGGGAAATATATAACGCAAAAGGTTTGCACGCATTTCGTGATGAAGTAAACAATGGCGATATTGATTTGAACGCAACACTCGTGTGTGATATTGACTTAAACGGAGATGTAAACAACCAATGGACACCTATTATTGATACCGAGAATTATTCTCCAGCATATTTGAGCTATAATGGCATATTCGATGGTGGTAACCATACGATTAGTGGCATGTATATAGATAATGATAGTGTTATCGGTATAGCAATATCTGGTTTATTTGGCTTCGTTGGACCAAATGGTGTTGTAAAAAACGTCGGAGTAACAGATGCTTATATTAATAGTGGTAGTCTTGACAACAACACAGATATAGTTATAGGCACAATCGCAGCGCTCAATGCTGGTACAGTGATATCATCATATGCCAAAGATATTTCAATTTCTAGCACGAAGGGTAATGATATTGGTGGCATAGCAGGGTTCAATGTTACTAACGTTATAGCAACATATGCAGATAATGTTTCATTTACCATAGCTGACAATTTAAGTGATATCGGTGGCATTATTGGGTATAACGATGGCGACATTATTGCTTCATACACTAACAATATAGCAATTGATACACCAAGCACAAGAATTGGCGGTATCGCTGGTAGGTCATACTCATCACTAGATACAACCTTTTTTATAAACGATGATACATCGTTAATGGGTATTGGGGATTTTGCGTATAATAGTATTAATGCACCTAGTAACGATAATGCAACGCCTGTAGATATCCAAGGTTTAAACGACAATGTAAATGCGATGAATACGTTGTTAAATAGTTTTGAAGTCACAAATGATGTTCTGGCTGGTTATAGGTTGCAAATGGGAGCGGATACAGCAAATGATTTACCAACATTATATATAATATCTGTAGAGAGTATCGAGTTGACATATCTGTCAACAAGCATCTATAGCTCGCAAACATTAATACCGACTATTACATACACACCTGCAAACACTGGGCAAAGGTCTGTTACATATATATCAAGCAACCCTAGTACTGCAGCAGTTGATAAATATACAGGTGTAATTACAGGTGGCTTACCCGGTAATGCTACTATAACAGCTACATCAACAGATAATACATCAGTATCATATTCAGTTGATATAACTGTTAACGCTATACCAGTTGACCCAAATTGTGTAAACATACCAGACGCTGGCTATGATAACGTAGGCGGCACATGGGAAATATATAACGCAAAAGGTTTGCACGCATTTCGTGATGAAGTAAACAACGGAGATATTGATTTGAACGCAACACTCGTGTGTGATATATACTTATTAGGTGACGTTAATAACCAATGGACACCTATAGCAGAGAACGATGGCAGTGCTAGCTATTATTATTCTAATTATGACGGCACATTTAATGGTGACAACTACACGATTAGTGGCATTTATATTGATAATAACACAATGGAGGGTGCAGGTTTATTTGGATATATTGGTGATAACGGAATTGTTAAGAATGTACATGTGACAGATTCATACATCAATGCAGAAAGAACTATCGGAAGTATTACAGGTGATAATAGTGGTTTAATCTTATCTTCATCTGCAAGTAACACACAGCTATTGGCGGCTAATTATACCACATATCTAGGCGGTATCGCTGGAAATAACGGTGGTAGCATTGTTGCAACGTATGCAAACAATATTGAAATAAGTTCAATGGCGACCAATGCTTATATAGGTGGTATTGCTGGGGATACTGGCGAAAATATAGTATCATCATATAGCAACAATATTACTACTACTACTGTTAATGCATCAAGGACATATCTAGGTGGTATCGCTGGGGAAGCTAATCAAATAGATACAAACTTTTTTGTGAATGGTGATGTATCGTTAATGGGTATTGGGAATTTTAGGCATAATAACATTGATGCACCTAGTAACGATAATGCAACACCTGTAGATATCCAAGGCTTAAACGACAATGTAAATGCGATGAATACAGCTATAGGTGAGTTTGAAGGTGCAAATACTGGCATTACGGTTGATATGAGGTGGCAGCCGGGGGTAGATACAGCAACCGATTTACCAACATTAAGACTTAATTAATGCGTAATCGGCATGATAACTTTGTTGTTCCTCTAACTTGCTCGTCATGTACCACCGTGTACACTCGCTCGCAAGTTCTCGAAGCCGCCTCGTTCTCAAGCCGATTTCATCATTAATTGTAGCATAATGCAGTTATAAATATATTTAGGACAGTTTTCAACTGTCCTTTTTTTGTGGACATCCCCCGCCGTCGT
>CAYJIW010000116.1:5058-5294 GCA_964370335.1 uncultured Deferribacteraceae bacterium | reverse complement strand
GGTTGAAACAGACATTGAAAAGGCTATCGGATGGTACGAAAAAGCAGCAGAAAATAACCATGTACATGCTATGTGTTCGCTAGCACTTATATATGAAAAAGGTAGAGGAGTCGAAGTAAATTATGAAGTAGCTATTGCATGGTATAAGCAAGCTGCAGAACTAGGGCAACCGTTCGCACAATATATGGTTGGCGTTATGTATTATGAGGGCGAAGGTGTTGAACAAAATTACGGGG
>CAYJIW010000116.1:3604-5044 GCA_964370335.1 uncultured Deferribacteraceae bacterium | reverse complement strand
CAATGTATTACTACGGTATTGGAGTTGATGAAAACTATGAAAGGGCTATGCATTGGTACTTAAAAGCTGCTCAGCAAAATGAACCGTCTGCTTTATATAGAGTGGGTGTTATGTATGAAAATGGCGAAGGTGTCGAACAAGATTTACAGATAGCCATGGATTATTATATCAAAGCAGCTGAACTTAATGACCCTGATGCGAATTATAAGTTATGCACTAAATATAATGAAGGCGAAATTGTTCCACAAGATTTAGAAAAATCATCAGCATATTTTAGTAAAGCAGTTGAACTAGAGCATGATGAAGCATTGCTTGACCTTGCTAACATATATTATCAAAATGAAGAATATCTTGATTATGAAAAAGCAGCTGAATTATTTGAACAAGCTGCTCTTAAAGGCAACGCCGATGCTCAAACAGCTATTGGACATATGAATTTCTATGGCGAGGGTATTCCGCAAGATTATGATAATGCAATTAAATGGTTTTCTGAAGGCTCTAGTAACGATGAAGCATATTCTCAACGTATGTTAGGGTACATGTATTATAATGGTATCGCTCTGCCGCAAGATTATAAATATGCGATGATGTTTTATGAAGCAGCAGCAGTAAATGGTGACGTCGAGTCCTTAGTTTGTTTATCAAACATGTATAAAGCAGGTGAAGGTACAGAGGTAAACTACATAAAGTCATACGCTTACTTATTGATAGCCGCAAAACTTGCTGAGGGTAATATTGACATTGATAGCGCATTAATAGAGCTAACAGAAGAACAACTAGAAGAAGCAAATGCTTTATTTAAACTTATGATAGATGAAATAGGATTAAATGATTAGTTTATTTGTTATTGTTTAATCATTGGAATTATAGTAAGTTTAAGAGTTTTATGGAGGATAGATGAAAAAAATAGTTTTACTATCAATGATTATAATCATATTAATTAGTTGTGCGACAAAAGAAATGGTTATGCTTGATGTGCCAGCAAACACACCGAAAGAGCTTGCAGATTATTCAACTAATGTTAGACAAAGCAATATGTCTAATGAAGAAAAAAGTGTCTGGTTTTATAGCATTGGTAAAAAATCAATACCTATTGCTGATGAGATGCTAAACAACCTTGACTTAGACAACTTTGATACAGAAGGGTATGAAGCAATACAAACTGCACTATACAATTCATATGCTGGCACTACTGATAGAGGTTTAAAAAAAGAATTAGAAAAAAGAATTGAACAAGTTAAAGCACTTATAAAAATTAACTCGTTTGGTTTTAGTATGTAGGAGATTAAATGAAAAATAAAAAAAATATCATAATTGTTATAGCGGTATTTATTGTTGTAATTATCGCTATAGGAATGTTGTCATCTGGAAACAAAAACCTTGATGAATTAGCAGCTATTGAAGCACCAGCACTATCAGGCGATGCAATGGCACAATATT
>CAYJIW010000116.1:0-3567 GCA_964370335.1 uncultured Deferribacteraceae bacterium | reverse complement strand
CTAGGTATTAAGTATGCTACAGGTGATAACGTTAAACAAGATTATGATCAAGCGTTTGATTGGTTTACAAAATCTGCAAACCAAGGATTTCCTAATGCTCAATATGCGCTAGGCTTAATGTACGATAGTGGACAAGGTGTCCCAAAGGATACATTGGTAGCTATCGAGTGGTACGAAAAAGCAGCAGCGCAAGGCGACTCAAATGCGTTACTTAACCTAGGTGCTATTTATGCTACGGGTGATGGTGTACTTACAGATTATACTAAGGCTATAGAATATTATAAAAAATCTGCTGATTTTGGTAATTATCTCGCGTTAGAAAATCTGGCAATAATGCACTTTAGTGCACAAGGCACTGCACAAGATTTGATTGCGGCATACACATATATAATGCTTAGTCAAAATATTAATGAAAGCGAACAAGGTCAACAACTCATGAAAGAAATATTAAGCAGACTTTCACCAGAGAGTATAAATATCGCCAAAGAACAAGCAAACGAGCTATGGGAAACTATACAAAAGAATAGCGCAATAATAAGGTAGTACATAATATAATTATAACAGAGGCATGATATGCAAAATACAGCGAATGTAGATATTGCAAAACTAGAAGAACAAGCATCAAATGATGATGTACAAGCGATTTTAAAACTTGGCAACCTATATGCGACAGGTGGTAGCGACGCAGCACAAGATTATGACAAAGCTAGAGAATACTTTGAAAAAGGCGAAAAATTGAATAGTCCAGAATGTATTCACCAACTAGGCTATTTGTACCTAAACGGTTGTGGTGTTGAACAAGATTATGATAAATCTATTAACTATTACGAGAAAGCCGCAGGACTAGGTTTGCTTGAATCTAGCTATATGCTCGGTAGGTTTTATTCTGAAGGTTACGGGGTAGAAACTGATTTACCTAAAGCATTCCAATACTTTATGGACTCATGTGCAAGCAACGGTTCTACTCCTCAATGTAAAATTGGCATGATGTATTACGCTGGCATGGGTGTTGAAAAGGACCACATAAAAGCGTTAGAATATTTTGAAAAATCAGCAGCACAAGGACACGCACTAGCTAAACACCACTTAGGGTTGTTATATTCTAACGGTGAAGGCATAGAGCATGATAGTCAAAAAGCTATCGAATATTACGAAGGTGCAATGTACCAACTATATCCAAACTCCGCATTTGGCATTGGGGTTATTTATGCTAATGGGATTGGTGTTGAACAAGATTTTATTAAAGCGTATGCGTATATTTTTGTTGCAATGTCACTCGCGCAAGATGAAAATCACCCACTATTTGAGCCATGGTATACACAGTTGAATGATACGCTAACACCAGAGCAAATAGAAGAAGCAAAAACATATGCCAATGAGATATGGCAATCAATAATAGATAAACAAAATAGTCAACAAGGATAATATTATGAAGAAAATTGTTTTAACTATTACTATTGTGCTTTGCATTGCGTCATTAGCATTTGCTGATACGACAAAAAATGCTAAAAAACTAAGCGAGCTGTCAACAAAGATTGATAATGTACAAGCAGATAAAAACTTGTCAGAGGAACAACGCAGTAAAGCATTTAACGAAATAGGTGAAGAATATTTTAAAATATCAGATAGCGTGTTAGATGATTTTGTCAAAGCTTACGAAGGCGCTATGAAAGCGGGTGTTGAAATGTCTGGCAACGAGCCACCAAAAGAAATTCAAGCAGAAATGGCAAACATGAATAGTATGATAGAAGAATTATCAATTATATCTGATTCAGGCACATTTAATGAACAAAACCAGAAAAAATTAGAAGATTTAGGCATGAAAATCTTTAAAGTGCTTACACCATTAATAAATATGTAAACAAAATAAATTTAAGGAGATCAAGATGAGGCAATCAAAAGTATTATTAGCAGTATTTTTATTAGCAATATTAAGTGGTTGTGCAGCAGCGACAAGTATGGCACAAGGCATGATGTTGCAACGACAAGTTGAGCAGGCAGCTAATCCGCTAGAGTTGTTATCTGTAGTCAATAAGACAATCAAAAGCGATATGGAAACACAAGACAAAGTAAATGTCTATATAGTTGCTGGCGAGCGTGCACTTGATATGGGTACAGGTCTAGTTGAAGATTTGAGCGTTAGCGAACTTGTAAAAATGGTTGCCACAAACCGTGATGCACTTGAAGCAAAACTGAAAGAACTTAAAGAATACTTTGAGTTGCTAAGTGTGTTGAAAGATGTTGATTTACCTGATGATTTACATAAGGATATAATTTCTTCGTCATCAAGTTTCTTATCACAAATAAATTTAATCTCAAGATTTTTATAAATTAAAAACATGCCCATTGCAAATGTAGTGGGCATTATGTGTTCATAATTTATGAAAATGCTTGAAAAATACTATCTATGGTATATAATATTGATATAAATAATAAAAAGGTGAAATTGTGAAAAAAAATATATTTTTATTGCCTATACTATTAGTGACATTAGCTACATGTGCACTATATGATGATGTTGAGTTTACTGTTCCAGAGGAAATGAGTGTTGAAGTTGGTGGCTCAAAGCAAATCGAAGTTACTATTATAAGTGGTGATGTTGACACAGATGAAATTTCATACTATTCAGATGATAATTCATCTGTTACTGTAAATGAAAATGGTATTGTGCAAGGTATTGTGTTAGGTGGCACTGCAACTATCACAGTAATAATTCGCAATACTGATAAAGAAATTGAAGTCAATGTTGTTGATGCAGAACAAGTTGTAACAGGAATAGATGTGCCTTCCACTGTTGCTGTAATACTGGGTAGTACAGCATCGGTAAGAGCTTTTGTTTCGCCAGATACTGCATTAAATAAAAGCATTAACTACGTATCTGATAATGAAGCCATAGCAACGGTTGATTCAAGCACGGGTATAATTAGAGGTGTTTCAGAAGGACAAACGAAAATTACTTCCACAACTGTAGATGGGGGCTACACAGGCATAACTACTGTATATGTTACTACATATAGCGCACCTGTTACGGCTATAGTTGTACCATCATATCTTGGTGTAAGGAATGGTGGCATAGCTCAGATTACATATGAAACTATCCCAGCGGATGCACCTTCACCAGCAATAACGTATACATCAAGTAATGAAGCCATTGCAACAGTTGATGCAAGTGGTAAAGTCACAGGTCGTAGTGTTGGGAGTACTATTGTAACATTGACATCTGTTGGTGTGCCAAGTGTCGAAATACCAATTGATGTATATTAAGTAAAAGATATTTAAGTTTGTAATATAATATAATATAAGGCTTATGCGTATAGAACGTGTAAGCCTTTGTTATTATTAGCATTTTAATATTTTTTATATTTTTATATTTTTCTTGTTGACAAAGGTATATTCATTTGTTATATTCATCGTCCGACCTAAAACGAACAGTTTTTAATGGTCACTTTAAACAACTTAAATGTGCTTGATATGCAAAACTTAGTGTTTAAAGGATTGTTAAAAAAAGTTGAGATTTTTTAAAAAAAGTTCTTGACATTTGTGTTTAAAATGGGTTATAAGTATAGC
>CAYJIW010000115.1:0-5294 GCA_964370335.1 uncultured Deferribacteraceae bacterium | reverse complement strand
CTGGAAAAATTCTTTTTGCAAGCTCATCCATAATCCAGTAACCAGTTTTAGAGTTAAATAATGGCTCAACTGCTTGGTTATTTGCTGCAATTACAGGAAAATCTGCTTTATAAGATGTACCAAATGGTTCTGTACGCTCCATAAAAGTACAGTCTGGTAATATAACATCACCAAAAACGATACTTTCGTTCCAGAACGGTGAAATAGATACTATAAAATCCATTTCTTTAAGCGCTTCAATCATTTCATCAGCACCACAAGAGCCACCAGCTGGGTTTTGACCATTTATAAAAGCAATAGTCATTTTATATGGAATACCATCTTGAACTGCCCTAGCAAATAATCTTATAGTATGCTTAGTGTTGATTAATTCAAACCCTTTAACATTATTTAAGTAATGGCCTTGTACATAGTTTCTTTGCTTGTATCAGATTTGATTGGGCTAGCAAGCTTAACGCTTCTGCTATAAATAAATCCACCTTCAACACCAAAGTTACCTAACATTACATTAATAGTAGAAAGTATTTGCTTTTCTTTTAATGAGTTGAAGTATCTAGTAGTTCTATAGCCACGCTCGATAAAAGCTTGAGGCTTGTGGTCGTTTAACTGTTTTGCAAGTTTTGCAACCGCTTCTTTAGAAACGCCAGTAAGTTTAGACATTTCAGCATAGTCAAAGTCTTTTAGCGAATCAGCCATCATTTGAAAACCAGTTTTAACTGTTTTACCGCCAACTACATATTCGCCATAAAGTGCTGGGTTACTACTTTCAGACTTCATAACTGCTCTATTTAATGATAAATCGTAAACTAAGTAGTCAGACTCTTTAGAAAATGGATCAACTAAACTAACAGGTTGCATAGTCTCAGGGTCTATCAACATATCAGAGTTAGTATATTTTTTAAGGTAATCTTCATCGTAATATTTGTTGACGATAATTTCGTTCATTAATCCGTTTAGCATAGATAAATCTGTACCCGGAGTTAATGGTATCCATTCTGCATCCGTTTCGCCAAGTCCAACAGGTTTTCTAGGGTCAACGATAATTGTTTTCATACCGTTCTTTCTACCACGACCAAACATGCCACCCCAAGGGAATGCAACTAAACCACCAGCTGGGTTACGACCCATAATAACTGCTAATTTAGCATTTTCATAGTCACCCATGATAGAAGCGTTACCTTGCTTTGGAATAGGTCCGCCACCTAATACAGCACCAAGGCTAATATCAGTTGTACTTGCAAAGCAACTATCTGCATAACCAAAAAAGTTATTACAGCCATATTGTTTAATTATGTGATCATCAATACCAGGTGCAGTATTGAAACGTGGAAAATATGCCATTGTATGAGCTAGTCCAGCCTGACGTAACTCAATCATTTTTGTAGCAACTAAATCGAGTGCCTCTTCCCAAGATGCTTGGCGCCACTCGTTACTACCTCTTTCACCCGTTCTGATAAGTGGGTATTTAATTCTGTCTGGATTGTACAAAGCTGCAACTGCCGCACGTCCTCTTGCACATATTGATGGATAAGGTGTTTTTTGGTTAGCACGTATCCTTACTAACCTACCATCACGAACACTCCCTTCCATTGGGCAAAACTGTGCACACATTCTACATTGGAATGGTACGCTTTTTTCAATCCCATAATTCACTTGAGTCGTTTCTGCATGAGCTTCCTTCGCTAGCGAGCCCCCAATACTAGAAACTGCAACTAGACCTGCTGACGTAGATTTGAGAAAACTTCTCCTACTTACATTCATATGCTCCTCCCATATAGCGTTACTTGAAACATTATATATTAATAATACATGATCTCAATACACTCTAGTAAAAACCATAAAAATGCGTGTAACAAAATAACAATGGTTTATAAATCATACTAGTTGATATGACGCCTAACCCTATCCCTAACATAGTATATACATATATATTTTGGCTTGTCAATATTTTTATTTATAAATATATGATTTTTTATGAAAAAAATGGACAAATAACTTATAGACTGTTTTTTATATCATATTAGAACACTGTTATTGTCCGAATTGCAAAACGAATTGTTGATTTTACTACAAAATCATATCGACGAATGTCATCAGCAAGAAACCAATCATTATGCCATATGTTGCGCCGTGACTATGTTCTTCACGTGAGCATTGCGCTTCTGGTATCAAGTCCTCGACAGAAACATATATCATTGCACCAGCTGCAAATGATAACATATATGGTAGGAATGAATCTATACTAAGTGCTAGTATAGCTCCACATACTGCTGCTATTGGCTCTACTAAACCAGAAAGTTGCCCATAAAAGAAACTTTTAGATTTTGATAAGCCAGCTTTTCTAAAAGGTAATGAAACTGCTGCACCTTCAGGTATGTTTTGGATACCGATACCGATAGCTAAAGATATTGCACCAGCAAATAATACTGGATCTGATGCACCAGCTGCTGCAGCAAAAGCGACACCAAAAGCAAGCCCTTCTGGAATATTATGCAAAGTGATTGCAAGCATCAATAACGTACTTTTTTTCCAAGTAGTATTTATGCCTTCAGTTTCAAAATTTGAGTGCATGTGCGGCAGTAATCTATCTACACCAAGTAGAAATAAACCACCGAAAGAAAAACCTACTACTACTGGCAGCCATGGTATTGTATAGTCAGCCGATATTTCAACAGCTGGTAATAGTAAACTCCAAAAAGAAGCAGCTATCATAACACCAGCTGCAAACGCTAACATAATTTTTAATGTATTCTGCTTAATCTCATTTAATAAAAATACTACTGATGAACCTAATATCGTCATGCTCCATGTAAAAATACCAGCAAATAACGCCAGCAACACAGGGTTAATACCAACAATCATTTCTACGAGTGCATTCATTTTTCACCTAAATTGCATATCTAACAATTAATATAAGTATATATTAAATAAAACAATTTGTCACTATTTTTTTTCTAAATATTAAATAAATCTGCTGGAATACTCCACAAACCGCTACTGATGGCTATCAAGCTAATTATTGACATTATAGCCCAAAGGATTATCGCCATGGTTAAAGACTTTGCACCAATATTTTTAAGCTCGTTTCTAGTTAAACCTGCACCTATTAAAAATAATGTACCAGCCATTAAGTGCTTGCCACTTAATGCTAAAAACTGCCATATATCGCTAAAGTATGGTAAAAGTGAGTTTATTAAACCAGCTAATAAAAAGCCTACTAAGAACCATTGAAATTTTGGTTTACTTTCCGTGTTTGCTATCTTCCCCATTACAAATGCAACTGGCAATATCCATAATGCACGTGTAAGTTTTACAGTTGTGCCAACAGCCAATGCAACTGCGCCATAAGATGCAGCAGCACCAACAACGCTAGATGTATCATGTATTGCTAAAGCCGCCCATAAACCAAAATCTACTTCGTTCATACCGATAGCGTGCGCAACAAACGGAAACAGCACTAGCCCTACAGCGTTTAGTAAAAATACAACCGCCATTGCAACAGCCGTTTCTCCCTCTTTAGCATTTATTGCCGGTGCAACAGCCGCTATTGCGCTACCACCACATATCGCAGTACCACTACTTAACAATATGCTCAAGTTTTTATCAATCTTAAACATTTTACCTAATATAAAACCAAAAATAAATGTTAATGTTATGCCGATAAAGGTAATCCATATTGACGAGTATCCAACTTTTAGTATTACAGAAAATTGGATACCGAAGCCTAGCAAAATTACTGCTAACTGTAGTGCTTTCTTAGATATTTTTGTTGTAAATGAACGAGTATTGTTGCCTAGTGTAAGTGATATTGCACCACCAGCAACTAATGCAATAACAGGATTGGGTAAAAAGACAGTAAAAAGTATTGCACACACTATCCAAAATATTTTTACCGAGCTAGCACTTATATTATTTAACATAAATATCCTTTATATACTACTTTAAAGCTATTTCGACAGCTTTTTTCGCATGGATTTCTGCCGAGTCAAATAAATGTGCATCTGTATATTCTGGCGTAATAATCATGCTTAGCTCTGTGCAACCAAGTATAACAGCATTTACACCTTGTGCTTGAAAGTCTTTGATAATGCGTAACAATTCTTGCCTAGATGTTTCTAGTACAACACCTTGGCACAATTCACCAAATACTATTTGATCCAGCATATCGGCATCTTTGCCACTAACGCTTGCTATCTCGATACCATTTTCTGCCATTCTATCTGCATAAAATCCATCAGTCATTGTTGATTTTGTGCCTAGTAAAAGAGCTTTAGAGTAATTGTGTTGCTTTAAACTATCTGCCATTGCATCACAAATATGTACTAATGGAATATTAATATTGCTAGCAACTTCCTTTGCAAACTTATGCATTGTGTTAGTACAAATAAGCACCATATCAGCACCGCCATTTTCTAACTTTTTTGCGATGTTCGTAAGTTCTTTTGCAAAAGTAATCCTATCACGATTGTACAAGCCTATCATCTCGTTAAATTGCACGCTATAAAGCAATATCTTGCCAGAGTTTAAGCCACCAAGCTTATCTCGCACAGTTTCGTTAATAGTTTTGTAATACATTGACGTGCTTTCCCAGCTCATACCACCAATTAAACCAATAGTTTTCATAAATAACTCCATTATAAATAAAAAAAACCAGCACATGTATGTGCTGGTTAAATATAATACTTATTTTAGAAAAAATCTACTATTTAATGATACCTGCAGCTAATCTAGCACCGCCACCACCAAGTACTTTTGGTATGTCAGAGTAGTTATCGCCGTCAACGTGGATCATTAAAGAACGGTTAGTAATTTCGCTAATTTTTTTGATACGTGGAGCTAATACTGCAAGTGGAGCATTGCCTTTAGCATCAATGTGTAATACAGGTAAATCACCTAAGTGACCAGCTGGGTTGTGAGGCCCTAAGTGTACGCCAGTGTTACCTGGATCGAAGTGGCCACCTGCTTGCATACCTGCAACCATTTTACCATTAACTTCTTTTGGTCCAACTGCTGGGTTTTGGTGAATGTGGAAACCGTGTTGTCCTGCTGGTAAACCTTTAACGTCAGCTTTGAATAATAAGCCTTCTGGTGTTTCTGTAATAGTTACAGTACCAACTTTTGCGCCCATGCCATCAGCTTTATCAGCAACTAACATGTACATGTCAACAACTTTTGTTTTTGCAACGTGTCCATCAGCATATGCAGAAACAGATACTGATACAAGTGCAACTACGAATAATAACGATAATACTTTTTTCATGTAATCCTCCAATATTTAGATTATGAAAATTACA
>CAYJIW010000114.1:0-5330 GCA_964370335.1 uncultured Deferribacteraceae bacterium | reverse complement strand
GCTCCTATTGCGTTATTTGCTGCTTTATCAGTAGTTGTTGGACGCAATAAGAAAAATCACTCACATGACGAGGAGGGTAAATAGATGAGTCACAGTCAAGAATATGCAGTTCACAAGGCGAAGATATTAACTCCTACGTTTTTTGTGTTGTTAATACTCACAATTATTGGTTTTTCGCTTATCGGTTACCGTGTATTAAACGGTTTAGCTCCTGTTTCTAACTTATCTGATGGTTGGCCATGGGGTATTTGGCTTGCTTATGATGTTGCAGTTGGTTCTGCTATTGCCTGCGGTGGTTATGTATTAGCTATCACATGCTACGTTATGAACAAGTTTAAGTATCACACAATGATTCGTTCTGCGATATTATCAAGTATGTTTGGTTATTCGTTTGCGGGCTTATCAGTTATGGTTGATATTGGACGTTATTGGAACTCTTACGGCTTCTTTATGCCTTCAAGGTGGCAACCAAACTCGGTATTATTCGAGGTTGCACTTTGTATCATGGCTTATTGTGTCGTATTAATATTAGAATTTATGCCAGCGGTATTCGAGCGTTTTAGCGAGTTGGACAAAACTTCTCCAAAATTGGCAAGTTTTTCTCGTGCAGCGTATGCAAAATTAGATAAAGCTCTTATCTTCATTATTGCTTTAGGTGTTACACTACCTACAATGCACCAATCGTCATTAGGCTCACTATATATCCTTATGGGTTACAAACTTAGCCCATTATGGCAAACACAATTTTTACCATTGCTATTTTTAAGCAACGCAGTATTGATGGGATTTTCTGTTATCGGTTTCGAAACAGTATTATCTAGCCGTCAGTTAAAGCGTCCTTTCGAGGCAGAAGTTGTTTCATTAGCAAGGGTAATACCTTATGTAGTTGCTTTCTGGGTAGCTATTAGGTTACTTTCTATCACATTAAAAGGCGCTTGGGGTGTCGCATTATCGTTTGATGCTCAAGCAATCTACTTCTGGTTAGAGGTAATACTTGTGTTAGTGCCTGCGTATATCATATTTGCTACAGAATATGGTAAAAGCCAAAGCGGTATCTTTTTATCATCGTTTATGCTTCTACTAGGTGGCGGTATGTATCGTTTTGGTGTTTACATCATCGGCTTTAACCCTGGTGATGGTTGGGCTAGATACTTCCCAAGTATCAACGAATTCCTAATTACTGTTGGTTTCGTTGCACTAGAGATACTAGCTTATGCTGTGTTAGTTAAGCTATTGCCTATTTTGCCAAACATGGCAAACCATGGCCATAAGTAACAGCAATAATAATTTGTAAGATTATAGGAGAATAATAAAATGGCAAGGATAACAGTTGATCCAATTACCCGTATTGAAGGCCACCTACGTATCGACGTACAAGTTGACGGAGGCAGAGTGACTGACTCTTGGTCATCTGCACAAGCTTTTAGGGGTATTGAAGAAATACTTAAAGGAAAAGACCCACGCAACGCATGGGCTATGACACAAAGATTTTGCGGCGTTTGTACTACTACACATGCGCTTTGCTCAATCCGTACTGTAGAAGATGCACTTAATGTTGAAATACCTGTTAACGCACAAATGATGCGTAACATCGTTATGTCAATACAATCATTACAAGACCATATTGTACACTTTTATCACTTAACAGCGTTAGACTGGGTAGATATCGTATCTGCACTTAAAGCTGACCCTGCAAAAGCTGGCAGAATTGCACAAACATTGTCTGATTGGCCATCTAACTCAGTAAACGAAATGAAAAACGCTAAAGAGCGTCTTGCAAAATTCGTTGGAACTGGTAACCTAGGTATCTATAGCTCTGGTTATTGGGGACACCCAGATATGAGATTATCGCCTGAAATTAACTTGATTGCGTTTGCTCACTATCTACAAGCTCTTGACTACCAACGTAGAGCAGCTGAAGCTGTTGCTATCATCGGTGGTAAAAACCCACATATCCAAAACTTATGTGTTGGTGGTGTTACTACTGCACTTAACATGGATAGCATGGCTGCATTAAACTTAGAGCGTATCCAATGGATCAGAACTCTACTTGCAGAAGTTCGCGCTTTTGTTGAGAAGGTTTATATCCCTGACGTACTTGCAATCGCTGGTGCTTATAAAGATTGGTTCAACATTGGTAAATGTTCACCAAACTATATCGCTGCTCCAGATTTCCCAATGAACCCAGACTCTACAGAGTTCTTAATGCCTGGTGGTATCATTATGGATGGCAAGTTTTCTGAAATCAAAAATTGGAAAGATGCAAGATTCCGTGATGGCATTACTGAAACTAACGTACACGCTTGGTACAGCGATGGCCAAACGAACACTCACCCATACGAAGGTACACAAACTCCTGCGTATAACGGCTTTAACGAAAATGGTAAATACTCTTGGGCAAAAGCACCACGTTTTGAAGATAAGGTTACACAAACTGGACCTATCGCTCAAATCTTAGCTGGTTACTATGCTAAAGATCCATTAATTGTTAAAACAGTTAACTTAGTTGCTGGTAAATTAGGCCTACAACTAGAGCAACTTAACTCTACTATGGGACGTAACGCTTGTAGAGCTATCAGAGCATTAGTAATGATTGATAGAGCTCAAACAAGTATCGACACTTTAGTTAACAACTATGGTAAAGGCGATACTTCTTACGTTAACTATACTGAAATACCTGAAGGCGAATACATGGGTGTTGGCTTCAACGAAGCTCCTCGTGGTATGCTATCTCACTGGATCACTATTGAGAACAAGCTTATCAAACACTACAGTGCAGTTGTTCCATCTACTTGGACTGCTGGACCACGTGATAACTCTGGAAGGCAAGGACCTTATGAAGAATCACTAATGAACACTAAGATTGCTATTGAATCTCAACCATTAGAGATTATTCGCTCTATCCACTCATTTGACCCATGTATCGCTTGTGCGGTTCACACGGTTGATGTTGATGGTAAAGAAATTGTTAAAGTTAAAGTTAGATAATAACTAAAGCTTATTTCTATTAATTAGGTGTTGCAAGGCTTTTTGCTTTGTAACACCTATTTTTATTTTACTGGTGAAATATATGAAAAATATTGTTGTAATGGGCGTTGGTAACATATTACTATCTGATGAAGGCATCGGAATACACGCTTATAACGAGCTTGATAAACTTGAATGGCCTGAAAATGTTGAAATATATGATTGCGGTACGACAGGTATCTTATCATCACACAAAGTTGAGGACGCAGATATATTAATCGCTATTGATGCAATAGCTACAAAAGGCGAGCCGGGTACAGTTATCGTCTATGATAAAGAAGATATAATGCTATCGAAAGTGCCGATGAAAATATCGCCACACCAAATAGGGTTTCAAGAAACATTGTTCCAAGCGGAACTACGTGGCATGTGCCCAGACGTTATAAAGCTTATTGGCGTAATACCTGAAACGTATGAAACAGGGCTTGAACTATCAGAATGTGTTAAACAGACATTGCCTGTAATAATTAATCACGTCAAAGAATTTGTAGCAGAGTATAATAAATAATAAAGTTGTGTCGTTATATAACGACACTAAACTTTTTAATTATTAATCATTTTGTGCAAATCGCTCGTATATATTGCGATCATCATTTGAATACGCAGAATAGTTGCGTAAAACTTTCTTTAAATAATATTGCGGTAACGGTTTTTTGTTGATAATATCTTTACGCATGTTACCTGTACCATAATTGTATGCAATTATTGCGTTGTTGACACTACCAGTCTTTTTAATCAAGTAAGAAAAGTATGCGATACCGATTTTTAAATTTGTTTCAACATTAAACAGTTGGCTACGCTTTGATAAGTGGACATCTCTAAACATACGTGATACGTAAAATGCTGTGTTTGGTAGCACTTGCATTAAGCCAACAGCACCTTTGTGTGATACGACATTATATCTGAAACTACTTTCAGTATTAATGATAGCTAGTATAAGTAACGGATCAATGCCGTACTTTTCAGATTCGTTCACGATAGTTTCGGCATAAGATAACATTTCTTTGTTTGTAGGGCTTCCAAGCGCCTTAGATGATGATTTAAGTACGTTATATGCAGACAAAACGGTTGTTTGTTGTTCAAGAGCTTCTAAAGATTTTGTAATATTTTCATTAGTTTCGATAATTGCTTGCGGTATAGTGAACAAGCTTTGTTCATATTGTTTTGCAAGTGAATCTTCTTTGAATGAAAGGTATTCAAAATAACATATAGACAACACTAAAAGTGTTATGGTTGGTACAAGAAGTAAGTTATAAAACTTAGCATCTTTTTTTGATAAAATATCTACTATAGAATTAAACATAAGTGCAAAAATACACTATTAAAATATAATGTCAACAAGAATATTTTGTTGTAGGTGTAAGTTGTTTTTGCGTAAAGTAAAAAAAATATAGATGTGTTTATAATACGTATTACTGTAGATATGGCGTGTAAGCTTGTGTGCATAATGTGGTAAAGACATGCTTTGATATACTTCACAGAGACCTTATGGGTAGTTATATTTTTAACAACAGCAATTTACGTCATTGCAAGTGCGTAGCGTCTCGCCATCGTTGCCACTCCGCCTTCGCTTTGTGCAAAGACATGCTTTGCTTTGTTTGGCTAGCAGAGACGTTATGAATAGTTATACCTTTTATAACAGTAATTTACGTCATTGCGAACGAAGTGTGGCAATCCATAAAACACTATAATAGCGTATAGTATAAATCTTGCCAATCGGGGTTAAAATTATTAATCAACTCAAGTTTTTTAGCACGTCTACCAGCCTTAAGTTGCTTTTCTCTAGTTATAGCGCTAGCTATGTCATCAAATACTTCATAGTACACAAGCACAATAAGGTTGTGTCTTTTTGTAAATCCCTCATGCAAATGATTTTTATGTTGATAAATACGCTTAATTAAATCTGTTGTAACACCAACATACAGAGTCCCATTATTTTTGTTTGTCATTATGTAAACATAAGCAGCTTTCATTGTAATCCTCTATAAGTACGTATTATATTTAATCATAACAGTAATTGCAAGTTTGAGTTTTTATGGACTGCCACGTCGTTTCACTCCTCGCAGAGACGTTTCTAACTAATTAAATTTAATAACTTATTGATATTAAGTATTTATTTACGTCATTGCGAACGAAGTGTGGCAATCCATAAAAACGTATAGTGACATTTATATTAAATCGTAGTATAAGGCATGGACATCCCCCGCCGTCGTTGTCACTCCGCCTTCGCTTTGGGCAAAGACATGCTTTGCTCTGTTTGCTCTCCCCGCCGTCGTTGTCACTCCGCCTTCGCTTTGTGGCAA
>CAYJIW010000113.1:0-5573 GCA_964370335.1 uncultured Deferribacteraceae bacterium | reverse complement strand
CCGCCGACTTTTGCGACGTCAACGCAACGCTCTCCCACTGAGCTACGCACCTAGTCGAACAAGTAGTATAGTAATTGATAACCAAAAAGTCAACAACTTTTGCTTAATTTAAGTAGAATTTTCGCTACTACTGTGTTGTTTTCGCAATCCCTCAATCGAGTACGTCATATGTACACTCATTCGGGATTGCTCAAGCCGCCTTGTATTAGCCTAAAATTCTAGTTAAATTATATCAAAAGTGCTTTGTGTAAAATCACATCATAAATTGCATTAGTACAACTGCCTTGTATTAGCCTAAAATTCTACTTAAATTATATCAAAAGTGTCTTATGTAAAATCGCATCGTATCTCGACAAGCCGCCTAGCCAGAACATAAAATACATCATAAATTGCGTTACCACAGCTGCCTTGTATTAGCCTAAAATTCTACTTAAATTATATCAAAAGTGTCTTATGTAAAATCGCATCGTATCTCGACAAGCCGCCTAGCCAGAACATAAAATACATCATAAATTGCGTTACCACAGCTGCCTTGTATTAGCCTAAAATTCTAGTTAAATTATATCAAAAGTGTTTTGTGTAAAATCACATCATAAATTGCATTAGTGTAGCTATTATTATGTTAACATAACCTACATATAAAAAATGGTATGCTCTATATAGCATACCCTAATAAATATAACCTCAGATGTTGTTTATTGGGACTGTAAAACTAACGGAGCTACTCCACCAGTTGTTGCATCAAAAATGAATGGAATAGAAGTGCTGTTGTTAGTCTCAAATGTCCCAATAGCATTGTTTAGTGCATTTATCACACTATCATCTTTAAAACTATCAATACTACTGTTGCTTGTAGCATTAGTGTTACTTGCAGGTTCTCCAATGCCACTTAATGGTCTGCTAGTTGTGCTAGTTACCAACAAGTAGAATGTCGTGAAGACCGTTCCAGCATTACCACCAACGACACCACCGATAGTTGTAATGCTTGGGTCGCTTGTTATGTTACCTACATTGTAGTTAGCAGTTATCTCACCAGCATTATATCCAACTACACCGCCAATAGTCTTTGAATTCTCGTCACTTGTTATTGGCGCAGTATTATAGCTTGCAACTAGAAATGCATTAGTTCCATTAACTCCAACAACGCCACCAATATTATTCGAGTCATTATCGCTTATAATTGTGCCATTATTATAACTTGCTGATAAAGTACCTGCACTATTATTACCAATCACTCCACCAATATTAGTAGACATGTATCCGCTAGATATTCTGCCTGTGTTATGGGTTGATGCTACTATATTGCTGTTAGTTCCAACAACTCCACCAATATTAAATGAAGTGTTGCTTGTTGTAATGTTTCCTGTGTTATAACTAGATACTACAATGCCTGTAGTGTCATTAATGCCAGCTATGCCACCGATATTGTTAGATGTTGTCGTATTTAAAATGTTGCTAGAATTATATGAGGATGATATAGTGCCAATATTGACGCCAGCTATTCCTCCAGTCGAATTGTTTGCGTTAGTTACTGTACCATTTACAACAGATACATTGTCTATCGTTCCCGCATTGACAGCTGTTATTACACCTACGCCAATACTTCCTGTAATGGCTGGATTATTCACAACTAAGTTTTTTATAGTTCCACCGTTGCCAATGGAGCTAAATAATCCTCGATATTCTGTTGCACTGGTAGTGATACTCAAATTTCTTATAGTTTTATTATTGCCGTCAAACATGGCAACATAATGGATATTGCGAGCGTAATTACCTATAGGAATCCAATTAGTAAAACTGCCTAAATTAATATCGCAGATTAGTGTGGCAAATGTATTAACGCTACCATTGTTGACTGCATCACGAAAATTCGATAAACCATTAGTATTATAAATTTCCCACACGCCACTATTATTATCATAGCCTTGTATGTTATTAATATCGGCACAACGAGCGTCTGTAACTATACCACCATTTTCGTTAAGTGATGTACTATTACCACATGCATTGAGTGAAACTATTAGTACCAATAATAAAAAATTATACTTCTTCATATACTACCTCTAATTATCACAATATAAGTACTAAGAATTAAATTTCAAGCCTAAAACGATAATGTAAAAAAATATGCTGACAACTTGATATAATAATCGTATAATACTAAAACGTATTACGATGAGGTGTTATTAATTGTTCCCTTTAAAAAGCCTAGTTAAATTAGACAGATTTCCTTTTTTTACATTAATACTTATTCTTGTAAATACAGGTCTGTATATTTATGGGCTTAGAATACATGACCCATTCTTATTCATAACATATGGTATTGTGCCTGCTATGCACTCTGTTCCAAACGATATTATTCCTCTGCAAGATAAGATATATCCTTTTGTTACTTATATGTTTATGCATGGCACGATATTTCATATATTATTTAACATGTTGTTTTTATATGTTTTTGGTTGCAATGTTGAAGCTAGGCTTGGTATGCTTAGGTATCTTGGAGCGTATCTGCTATTTGGTGTGCTTGCAGGCGTTGTGCAAGTTTTAGCATCGCCCGACTTACAAGTGCCAATTATTGGTGCTAGCGGTGCAGTTGCTGGTGTTATGGGTATGTATATTGTATTGTATCCGCTTGCAAAAATAAAAACATTAATTATATTAATCATATTCATACTTATTCGTAATGTGCCTGCAATGGTTTATGTTGTAATATGGCTTGCTGTGCAAATTGTTAACGGTAGCGTGCTTAATACGGAAGGAATTGCTTGGTGGGCGCACATTGGCGGGTTTGCTAGTGGGGTTGTTGTCGGTATATTATTTAGGTTGTCGGGTATTAGAGATAAAAAAACAAAAATAAAGGAAGAAGTTTCTTAGGAGTGATATAATGTGTTTAGGTTATCCTGCTTTAATTGAAAAATTAGATGATTGTGCTGCAGTTGTAGATATGGCTGGCACTAAAAGAGAAGTATCTACAATATTTCTTGGCGATACTGTTAGCGTTGGCGATTGGGTTATGGTTCATGCTGGTTATGCAATGGCTAAAATGGACGAAAAAGAGGCTAAAGAAACTATAGCGTTCCTGCTTGAGCAAGTAGAAGAATTTGAAGCAGAACTTGAAGAGGCTGAACGTAATAATGAACTTAAATAAACCTTTTAGGGATAAAGATCTATCGTTATCTTTAATTAATAATATTAAAACAAATGCTACAAAGCAAAAGTATAAGATTATGGAAGTATGTGGTACGCACACGATGTCTATATCTCGTAACGGTTTGCGTAGTGTTATGCCAAGTAATGTATCGCTTGTCTCTGGTCCGGGTTGTCCTGTATGCGTTACTGCGCAAGGTGAAATTGATACATTTTTTAAACTAATTAATGCTGGTGTTAGCGTTATAACTTTTGGCGATTTAATGCGTATTCCATCTAGTACAGGTTATACGCTGACAGATGCTAGAGCAAGTGGTGCAGACGTTCATGTTATCTATTCTCCACTAGATTCTATCAAGATTGCAAAAAAATATCCAGAAAAGCAGTTTGTATTTTTAGGCGTCGGATTTGAAACTACTGTACCTATTGTTGCGCACCTTGTTTTACAAATAGCTGAGCAAAATATTGATAACTTATCAGTATTTAGCATGTGTAAAACTATGCCTAAAGCTATTGAATTACTGCTTGCTGATGAAGAACTTGAGATTGATGGCTTTTTATGCCCCGGACATGTTACAACAGTTACAGGTGTTTCACTTTATGAGCCGATAGTTGCATCTAAAAAAGCTGCTGTTGTTGCAGGTTTTGAGCCTATTGAAATGCTAGATGCAATTAACGAAATTATTGCACAAGTTAATAGTGATGATTTTAAAATTGTAAATAAATATAAGCGAGTTGTTGTTGATAATGGTAACGAAGCTGCTAGAAATATTATGTATAAAGTGTTTGAGCCGAGTATAGCTAGCTGGCGTGGGCTTGGTAGCCTTGCTGATAGCGGTTTAAAAATTCGTGACGAATACTCAAAGTACGATGCGTTAAGACGTTTTAATATCGAAGTTGACGACGTGCAAGAAATAAAAGGTTGCAAATGTGGCGCTGTATTAACAGGTAAAATATTGCCGACAGATTGCGGACTATTTAAGAAAACGTGTACACCAGAAAATCCAGTTGGACCTTGCATGGTATCATCTGAAGGTACATGTTCTGCATACTATAAATATATTTAAGGGAATAAAATGGCTGAAAATGTTGTAAAACTGTCACTCGGTGGTGGCGGTAAGCAAATGTCTGACTTTATAAAACATGTTATATTAAAAAACTTTGATAACGATATTATCGCTAATATGGGTGATGCATCACTTATAAAAACAAGTAACCTGTGTGCATTCTCTACAGATTCGTTTGTGATAAAGCCAGACTTTTTTGTTGGTGGCGATATTGGTAAACTAGCTGTGTGCGGTACTGTCAATGATTTAGCTGTTAGCGGTGCTATACCAAAATATTTATCATTTTCAGTGATTGTTGCAGAAGGTTATCCGCTTGATAAGTTAGAACAAATTATCATATCTGCTGGTAAAACTGCAAAAGAAGCTGGCGTCATGATAGTATGTGGCGATACAAAAGTGGTAGAGCGAGAAGCGTTAGACGGTATCGTTATAAATACTGCTGGCGTTGGCGATATTGTAAAGCACTTAAATGACTTTACACAAATAAATGAAGGTGATAAAATTATTGTAACGTCAGATATTGCAAGGCACGGTATGTCTATTATGCTATCACGTGGTAACTTAGGTTTTGTAGGCAATATCGAATCAGATTGCGCATGTCTAAATAAAATGCTCTCAAGCGCATATGATATGGATGTTAAGTTCATGCGTGATGCCACAAGAGGCGGTTTGGCAGCTGTTTTAAACGAAGTTGTAGAAAGTAGTGGATTAGGTGTTGAGATTGAAGAAGAACTTATCCCAATACGTGAAGATGTTGCAGAGTTTGCTGAAACACTTGGATTTGACCCACTTAGCGTTGCAAATGAAGGGTTAGCTGTTATTATCGCATCTAAAGAAGATGCTGGAAAAGTGCTATCAACAATAAAAAATAATGAATTAGGTAATAATGCAGCAATTATTGGCACTATTACAAGTAGTAAAAAAGTAGTACTAAAAACAATTATAGGAGGACATCGTTATGTCGAAATGCCGCCGGGGGAGCTTCTTCCTCGTATTTGTTAGTACCATCATTTTTATTTGTTCAAATGTTGCACTAGCAAGTAATGAAATTCTACAAAAGAAATGTAGCAGATGCCACAGTGCAAAAATTGTAGAAAACAAAAAAGGGTTATCTACTAACCAATGGACTACAGTTATCAATAGCATGATAACAAAAGGATTAGTCATCAATAGTAAAGATGCAAAAGCACTCGCTAAATACCTTAGCGAAACTTACAAGTAACACAAAGTAATATAGTGTTGTATGGATAATTGTATAAATATAATTGCTGTACAACACTTGTATTAAATAATAATCATTAAAAAATAGACCAAGTGTTATATTTCTACTTGATATAATTAATAATATACATTATTGTA
>CAYJIW010000112.1:0-5602 GCA_964370335.1 uncultured Deferribacteraceae bacterium | reverse complement strand
TATAAATATCTGTATAGCATTGCGTGTTTAACTCGTTAACAGAGTATATTTTTACAATATTGTTATGATTTTCGTATAGCCCAGAAACTGGCACAGTATGGCTAGCTGATACGCCTAGCGAACGGAAATGCTTACGAATATCTACAAGTGAGCTATCGTCTTTATCCATAACTTCATAAGAAACCCTTGAAGGTGTAGACATGTTTGCTTGTAATTCTATACTTAATGGCAAATAATCAGTAGGGTTGATATTGCCCATATTTCGTATAATAGGGCTGTTTGGGTTTTGCAAAACAATCTGCGTTTTTGTACCGTTATCTTCTGTCGCTATAATTGTCGGCTGAACACATAACTTGCTAAAGTTATCTTGATAGCTATCAATACTTTCTATATTGCGTTTGATTGTAACGCTTTGCGTTATGTTGTCATCGTTGCTAGAAAATATTAGCGTTTTGGTTGTTGTGTTATCTTCAAAAACGTAACTATCGTCTGATAACATAAGCACTGCTTCAATATTGCGTGACGGTTTGCTAGCTAACGAATACGAAACTGTTGCTGTATAATTATCGCTATCTAATGCACTACTTGATAATATGCTACTATTGCTAACCACAGAATTATCATCAACACTACAACCTGCGATTATTATCATCACAACTATAATTGCAACTATTTTATGCATATATCACCTTAATCATTTGTAAACAAACGTATTTTTACTACATTCAATTATGTATATTAAATTATATTAAATCGTCTAGCAAGCAAAATTTGTCATTTAATTAATATTTTTGTTAGGCATACGCATATAATCAAAAGGCTTGATACGATACGTCCTGTATGCATACAACATGCCAAAATGAGCATGAAAAATCTCTTGCATATCTTTCGTAACCTCAACTGCAATACTACGCTTAGCAGCGTTGCCTGTAATAGTCGAACTCATATAATAATTCTGAACGTCAGCAAAATATGCTGCTGCCGACATGACATTTGAAAATAGTTCTGTACCTCTATCTTTTCCGTATGCAAATATTTGTTTTATCGTCATGTTTGCTTCGTCAATTTGATACTCTACCACTCTACTATAATTATCTGATGCGCCAAAATTACGCCCTAGCCCGTTATCAAATAATGTAATGTTTAGTAAGTCGCCATCTCGTTTTACAATATTTACAGAGTGATGTACCCACGACCATTCAAAATCTGGGTGGTTCTTGCTACCATCAATAACATCAATATCAGTTATCGGGTTGCCATCTTTATCTAGCGGTTGCAACAACTTATCTGCCATATAAAAAGGTGCGTTTATATCCGTTGTATTAAAGCCCCTATGTGGCGAAATTATCCACTTTAATTCAAAATCGCCATTATTATCAGGTATTGTAGTTTTTGTAACGCCTTGATGTCTGCCAGATGCGATAACTGTTTTATCATATTCATCAAATGTTACTGCGTTTTGGTGTAGCCAATCTATGCTACGCTCAAAACTGCCGCCATCTTTCCAATTAAAAAAATCTAGCCTCTCCATATCTAAAACTTTTTTCATATCCCATTCGGCACGTGCTTCCGTTCTGCTTATACTTGGGTCTACTAAAATCATTCTATCTTCAACTTCTGCTTCTGTATTGTTATCAATAAGAATTACAAAACTACCGTTATCAAGCATTACAAAATCGTGATGATAATTGTAACCATCGACTTTTATTTTGTTGCTGTCATTATCTACACCAGCAAAGTTTAGCTCCAATATGCTATGGTTGGCAGCACCTCTACTAACTTCTGCATACATTTTGTCATCTCTAAATGTAAACCCTCTAAAGTTTCTAGCTTTTTCATAATCGTATCTAAATCTAATGTTACCGCTCAAATCAAACATTTGCGGTGCACCACGTATTGCGCTACCCTCTGAACCACTACTCAATACCCACGAGTTTTGTATTTTTGAATAATCTGCGTTTTCTACAGTCATAACCATTTTAGTGTCTAATGCTAATTCTTCCGTCTGAACTGTATAAATATCTATGTAACATTGAGAGTTGTTTTCGTCTATAGAATACACTTTTATGATATTGTTGTTATCTTCGTACAATCCCATAATCGGTATTGTGTGGCTAGCTGATAAACCTAATGTACGAAAATGTTTACGAATGTCAACTAAATTGGGATTATCCTTGTTCATTATTTCATACGAAACTTTGACAGGGATATGCATATTGTGGTTGATTTCTGCACTAAGGTCTAGGTTTGCAAGTGTTGAAATTGCACCCATGTTACGTATAATAGGGCTGTTAGGATTTTCTATGGTTATAGAGATACTATCAAAATCACTTGTAGCTATAACTGTTGGTTGAACACATAACTTGCTAAAATTATCTTGGTAGCTATCAACACTTTCTGTATTTCGTTTGATAACAACGCTTTGAAATGCATGATAGTTACTAGGCGTAAATGTCAATGTCTTTGTAGTAGAGTCATCATCAAAAACGTAGCTATCGTCTGATAACTCAAGCATAACTTCTGTGTTATTTAAAGGTACATCATATAAAGAATAATATACTGTTGAACTGTAGCTACTTATATCTAATCCGCTACTGGTCAAATTACTATGCGTACCATCGCTACTACAGCCCATAACTACCATTAATGACGCAATTATGACTACTTTATACATTTATCACCCTGCTAGCAGTAAGCAAATGACAAAATGAATGTACTACCAATATCCTTTTCGCTAACTACGTCTATCTTGCCTTTATGTAGCCTAACTATCATATCGACAAATGATAACCCTAGCCCATAGCTAGCATCAGTACGTGATTTATCAGCACGGTATAATCTTTCAAAAATGTGTGGTAAGTCACTTTCAGATATGCCTATACCAGTATCGGATATTTTTATAACAACATTATCGCTTTGCTTACATGCACTTATATTAATTGTTCCATCTTCAACATTATACTTAATTGCGTTATCTAGCAAGTTAAATATCAACCTAGTAAATAACATCAAATCAGCATTTATGCATAAGCTATCTTCAATATCATAAGATAAACTAATGCTTTTATCGTTTGCCCTATCTTCATACTCAATAGCAATATCTTTTAATATAGTGCTAATGTCTACTTTTGCAAGCTCTAGCATACTGCTTTGCTCCAATTCTCTTGCAAGACCTAGTAACTGCGTTATTAATTGCTGCATATGGTGAGCTTTACTGATTATTTCTGCATTAGTTTTTTTGTACGTATCAATATCGTTTGTAGCCTCCGCATACTCTGCATTAGTCAATATAACTGCAAGCGGTGTTCTAAGCTCATGTGATACATCTGTAGTAAACTGCTTTTCACGTTCAAATGCGCTTTGCACATTATCTGCCATTTCATTAAACGATTTTGCTAAATAGCCAATAGCATCTTTAGAGTAGATATTGCTTATGCGTGTGTCGTATTTGCCACCGCCTAGTTTTTTTACGGCTTTTGCAATATTATCAACTGGGCGTAATGAGTACCTAACAATAACTGCAACGCCAATAATCTGCACAATAACAGCGATGAATGTAATAAACTTTATGTTTTTTGAAATCTCTCTGATAGCAACATATTGCGACTTCATTGAGCGTGTCGTCCTTAAGTGATACACCTCGCCATGTATCTTAATAAACTTATCTAGTAATAGCAATCGCCTTTCTTCACCATCATAAGTGACTGTAGCGTGGCGCACTACACTATCAATCGCTGGGTACTTATTAAGCCCAATATTTATATCTTTAAAAAAATACTTGTCATAAATAATATCGCCATCTGAATTATATATAATAAAATTAGCACCACGTATACCTAATATTTCATCATCTTTAAATACAATCTCGCCTTTTCTCACTTTTATAGCGCTTTCAATCATAACCGCATAGTTACGTAAAAATCCGTTCTCGTGGTGTAATATAATCTCTTGCACTATAAATTGCGTACGAAAATATAATAAATTGATAACTATAAGCATCAATAATGTAATACCAAATATCAATTTATTACGTAGCGAAATATTACTTATTCTTCTTAACATTACTCGCCCTCTTTTAGCATGTAGCCCATGCCACGTATCGTGTGGATAAGCTTTACATCGTAATCATCATCTATTTTTGAGCGTAAATATCTAATGTAAACATTTATCAAGTTAGTTCCGCTATCATAATCAAAGTTCCATACGTGGTCTATTATCCTATGCCTTGATAACACTATGTTTGGGTTACGCATCAAATATTCTAACAGCATAAATTCTTTAGATGATAGCTCAATTTTATTACCGTTACGCACAATTTCTCGTTTCAATAAATCCATTTCTAAATCTGCAAATTTTAACGTATTAGTTTTATTATCTGTGCCACGCCTAAGCATTGCACGCAAACGTGCTAGCAACTCATCATACGCAAAAGGCTTAACTAAATAATCATCAGCACCTAAATCTAAACCAGTCACCCTATCCTCAATAGAGTCCTTAGCAGTCAACATTAAAACTGATGTTTCATCATTTTTCGCCCGTATATTTTTTAATACAGTCAAACCATCAACCTTTGGCATCATAATATCCAGTATTATACAATCGTAAGGTGCAGAAGCAATATATTCTAATGCTTCTTCGCCGTTACAAGCACAATCGACATTGTAGCCCTCTTGCGATAACCTAAGTGATAATATCTCACGTAGCGACTTCTCGTCCTCTGCAATTAATATGCGCATGGTATGCTCCTATAGTTATAATGTATATCTTTTCAACAAATTATTTCAACATATATCGCAATTATTAGAAAATTTTAATGTAATTTTAATGAACATTTAATGTAAGTTTAATATTACTCTAATAATATAATGATATAAATAACTCATGAAGCAAAACGGAGGTTACTATGATGTTAAAAGATTTTTTTACAATAACTTTTTTATTAGGCTGTCTTGTACTATCGCTAGCGTTCACAGTTAATATATTTGAGAATAACATATTAAACTTTTATGATTACTATATATTTTAATAAATTTGGAGGATTTTATGAAACTAAGGAAAACAACATCACTATTTTTAATGACGAGCGGATTTGTAATTTTAACAACTGGCGTATTGCTACTTTTTAGGAAGTATGGCGTGCCATCAACAGCTGTAAACGTATCAAAAAACGTACATGAGTTTATTGCACCAATATTCGTTGTAACGATGATTATCCATACATATTTAAACATAAAACCGCTCTTAAACTACTCTGTTGATAAATCAAAGAAATTTACAACGGCTTTTGTTGCAAGTGTAGCAGTTGTAGGTGCGTTATCTATGTATTTAACATATACAGCACTACAAGAACCTGCTAGTTCACCTATACCATCTGCAAATAATATGCCAATAGAAATAGTTTTAGATTTTGCAAATATAGATACTGATATAGCATTTAAAAACTTAGAAGATAAAGGATTTATAATACCAAATGTGGAAAACTTGACGTTAAATATGTTAGCAGAAGTAAATCAAGTAAACCCTAAAATGATATACTCATATATGGTCGCAAACTAAAGCGATACTTTTTCATCTCCCTCTTTGTACAGTACCTCGACTTTTT
>CAYJIW010000111.1:0-5620 GCA_964370335.1 uncultured Deferribacteraceae bacterium | reverse complement strand
AAACGTCTTGCAAAGCCAATAGTTAAAGCATCTGGATTAAGTATATCTTCTGCTTGCATCATTGCGTTGATTGATACGCCTTGATTTTCTAATGATTTTTGCATACGTTTCCTAATAAACGAAACAAGTCGTTCACGTTGGTTACGCTTCATATCGAATATGACATTATCAGGTATATTGACTGCTTTTTCCCAAATATCAAATTTATATGGTTTATTATTCCAATCTTCAGAAACGTATCTGCTAAGAATATTTTTCATATCGCCAGACATAAACGTCGGTAAATGAACACCATTCGTAACATGCCCGATAGGCACTTGCGATAAAAATGCGTGTGGCCATAGCGATTTAAACATATCTCTACTAACTTCACCGTGTAACTTACTAACACCGTTACGATAAGTAGATAAATGGATACCAGCAATAGCCATATTAAAACTAGCGCTATCATCACTTCTATCAAATTTACCAAAGTTCATTAACATATTCATATTCAAGCCAATATTTTCATACAAGCCAGAAATATAAGTTTTTATTTGCTCACTACTAAACACATCAAATCCAGCTGGAACAGGCGTATGCGTAGTGAATAATGTACTCTTCTTAACGACTTCTGTAGCAAGCCTTAAATCAAGCCCATCATCGTGTAGTTGCTTAATACGCTCAATACCAACAAATGCAGGGTGACCTTCGTTAAGGTGGTAAACAGTCGGTGTAATGCCACACTCTTTTAATGCACGGCAACCACCAATACCAAGCACAACTTCTTGACGGATACGCATATTTTCTTCACCATCATATAGCTTGCCAGTAATACCTCTATCATCAGGGTGGTTTTCGGCTAAATCTGTATCAAGCAGCACAAGTGTCATTAATCCAACTTGAAGTTGCCATACTTTAATCCTTACATCTCTAGCACCTATCTTGAATTGTACGTAGACTTCTTCTCCATTAGCGTTTGTAGCTGGTTTAATAGGCATCATATAAAATTCGTTATACGGGTATTCCTCTTGTTGCCAGCCATCAGAGTTTGTATATTGGTGAAAGTAACCATTACGATATAGCAAACCAACAGCAATAAGCGGTATGCCCATTTCAGATGTAGATTTACAATGGTCGCCAGATAAAATACCTAGTCCACCAGAGTATAGTTGTACTGATTCATGGATACCATATTCAGCCGAAAAGTACGCTACAAGCATATCTTTGCTATCTGGGTGTGCTTGCTTATACCAACGTGGTAGCGACATATACTCTTTAAACTTTTGATAAACGTCATGCAAATTAAGCATAAAAATTTCATCATTTTTTAAACACTTATAATCGCTTTCCGTCATAGCAGATATAACTGCTAGTGGATTGTGCGAAGATTGTTCCCATACTTCTTCATTTATTGCTTTGTATAAATCTTGTGCATCAGTATTCCATGCCCACCAAAGATTATATGCTATTTCTTCAAGTGGTTTTAGTTCTTTAGGGAGGTTTACTTTAACCTCAAACTCACGAATATTCATAACTTACCTACCAGATTTTATTATATACCAGTATGTCCAAAGCCACCACTACCACGATTAGTTTCATCAATATCATCGGTGTTGAACGTACAAATTTCACATTTTGCAACAACCATTTGAGCAATTCTATCGCCATATTTATACTCAAAAGGTTCTTTCCCATGATTTATCATAATAATTTTTACTTCACCACGATAATCACTATCAATAGTTCCGGGTGTATTTACCATAGTAACGCCAAACTTTGCAGCTAGCCCACTTCTAGGGCGAATTTGCACTTCGTACCCAACAGGTATAGCCATACGCACACCTGTTGGTATAAGTTTAATTTCGTTTGGTTGTAATACGCCATTTTCAGCAGCTTTTAAGTCTGCACCAGCAGCACCTGCAGTTGCATAAACAGGGTACAATTCTTTAGGTGTAGACTTGTCGATTGTTATTACAATATTATCCATTATAATACAATATTTTCTTTATACTCTCCAAAAATATCTGTCATTGCACCAATAGTTTCACCTAATGTTGCATATACTTTAACAGCTTCAAGAATTTTTGGCATTAAATTATCGCTAGATTTTGCAGAGTTTTGTAACGCTAGTAACGCACGTTTAACTGCATCGTTATCTCTACTTTCTTTCATTGCGTGTAGCTTTTTCACTTGGTTGATTTCAACTGACGAATCAATTTTTAATAAGCCAGATGGCGGTTCTTCATCAATAATGTTTTCGTTTACGCCAACGATAATTAAATCTTTAGTTTCAATTGCTTTTTGATAATCGTAAGAGCTATTTTGAATTTCACGTTGCGGATAACCTTGCTCAATAGCTCTAAGCATTCCACCCTGCTCGTCAATTTTATTAATGTATTCCATAGCACGCTTTTCAATATCGTTAGTCATATCTTCAATCAAGTATGAACCAGCTAATGGGTCAATAGTATCAGCTGCACCAGACTCGTTTGCTACGATTTGTTGTGTACGTAATGCAATACGAACAGATTCCTCTGTAGGTAGCGCAAGCGCTTCATCGTAAGAGTTTGTATGTAGTGATTGTGTACCGCCCATACATGCTGCAAGCGTTTGTAATGCAACACGAACTATATTGTTTTGTGGTTGCTGTGCTGTAAGTGTACAACCTGCTGTTTGAGTGTGGAAACGTAGCATCATAGATTTTGGGTTAGTAGACTTAAATCTGTCTTTCATGATTTTTGCCCATAATCTTCTAGCCGCTCTAAACTTCGCAATTTCTTCTAAAAAGTTGTTATGACAGTTGAAGAAGAACGACAACCTGCCAGCAAACTCATCAACGCTAAGCCCAGCTTTAATAGCTGCCTCAACATATGCGATACCATCAGCAAGTGTAAAAGCGACTTCTTGTACTGCATCAGAGCCAGCCTCACGGATATGGTAACCACTAATACTAATAGTGTTCCATAATGGCACATGGTCTTTACAGAATGAAAATATATCAGTAATAATACGCATAGATTCTGTAGGTGGAAAACGGTAAGTACCACGTGCAATATATTCTTTTAATATATCGTTTTGGATAGTACCAGATAATTTATTAGCAGCAACGCCTTGCTTTTCGCCAACAGCAATATAGCATGCAAGTAAGTAAGATGCAGTAGAATTGATAGTCATAGATGTAGAAACTTTATCGAGTGGGATACCGCTAAAAAGCGTTTCAATATCTTGTAATGAGTCGATAGCAACACCAACCTTACCAACTTCACCAGATGACATTTTATCATCAGAATCGTAACCAATTTGTGTAGGTAGGTCAAATGCAACAGAAAGCCCTGTTGTGCCTTGGTCTAGTAAGTATCTGTAACGCTTGTTAGATTCCTCTGCAGTAGCAAAGCCAGCATATTGACGCATAGTCCAAAATTTACCGCGATACATAGTTGGTTGAACACCTCTAGTAAGTGGAAAAATACCCGGATAACCTAAATCATTTTCATAATCTTGCCCTTTAATATCTTCTGGTGTGTAAAACGGTTTAACAACGTAACCAGATGTCGTTTTAAACTCCTTCTTACGTTCAGGAAACCTGCTGATAGTTTTGTCGTACTGCTCTTTCCATTTGTTATACATAATACGCCTCTCTTTAAAATATTTAACAATTTAACTATTCATACTTATTATAATCATACTAATTGTATCACATTATTTTCAACATTTCTACTAATAAGATGTGTTATTATGCAAAAATTTTACTATTTTAATATAGATTGCTATAAGATAGATGATTATAGTTGTATTTTTTCAACATATTTACTACAATTATACATAATTTGTTATCTTATTGGGGGATATTGTGGATATAAAAGTGAGGTCTTTTAACGATAACGATATTGAAAGTGCGATTGCTATATGGAACGATATTGTAGAAGAAGGTATTGCTTTCCCTCAAACTGACAACCTTACTATCGCTACTGGGCTTGAGTTTTTTCATTCACAATCACATACTGGTGTCGCATATGATGTAAACACTAACAAGATTGTTGGATTGTATATACTGCACCCAAACAATGTTGGCAGATGTGGGCATATTTGTAATACAAGTTATGCTGTTAGCAGTAGCGCACGTGGTGGCGGTGTTGGTCGCTATTTAGTAGAAAATTCTATAATAATTGGTAAAGAGCTTGGCTTTAAGATATTGCAATTTAATGCTGTAGTTGCAACAAACCATACTGCATTGCGATTATACAAAAACTTAGGGTTTACACAGCTTGGTGTTATTCCAAAAGGTTTCTTGCTAAAAGATGGAACATATGAAGATATTATTCCACATTTTATAGAGCTTTAAACTATATTTGATAAACATAGACATTTTAAATTAAGTATGTTAGTTTTTAGAAAATAACGAGGTGTTCTCATGAAAAAACTTTTATTATTGTTACCAGTTTTATTATTATGTGTTAGTTGCGTTTCGCATACTATGGTAAAAGGCCCAGATGGGCAGATATTACAAATTGTTGAGTGTACTGACATCGAAAAATGTTATGACAAAGCAAATGAAGTCTGTCCTAGTGGCTTTGTTATATTTCACCAAGAGGCTCTACCATATTTTACTGAGTATGGCGGTGGCGTTAATCGAGAAATCACATTTGAATGTAAATAATAAAAAGGGCAACTGTTAAGTTGCCCTTATCTGTATCATTCTTTTGTTATTGAATAACCGAAGGTTAAGTAATTTTACGATTTATGATATATTTCAAATACGTAATTTTTGATGTATTTTTTATTCTGGCAAGGCGCCCCGCAAAAAGCCGAATGAGTGTACACAGAAACGTACTCGATTGAGGCTTTTTAGGAGTAACACCGCCAGAATGAAAAAGATACAAAAATTATTACTCTATTACGACCATTTTATCGCCTATAGATATAGTCTGATTTTCACTAACATAAACTTCTTGCACAATACCATCTTTTGGAGCTTTGATTTGGTTTTCCATTTTCATAGCTACAAGGATTAATAATGGGTCGCCCTCTTTTACTTCTTGTCCTTGTTCTACCATTACTTTTGTAACAAGCCCCGGCATTGGTGTAAGCATAATTTGCTTACCTTGCAAGCCTTTAGTAACTCTATCACGAAGCATTTTCTTTAATTCATCAAGAACTTCTACGCCATAATAGTCGCCATTAACTAGAACTTCGTACTTGCTATCATCAATACTAATATCAATTTCGTATGATTTATTATCAATGATTAGTGAAAACAGGTTATGTCCTGTTTTAACGAAGTCAGTAACAATTTCTTTACCGTCAAGTTCCATGATGACGTTGTGCGAATCAAAGCTTCTGATCACTACTTCATGTTCATCTTCTCTACCTTCAGTAGTTACATAATATTTAGCTGTTGCTGCTAATCTTGTCATAGTCTACCCCCTTAAAACCTATTGGCAATTTTTTGTAGTTTGCCATAGTGTTTCCATAACGACTCACCAACGCTAGGCACAGTAGTTGCTTTAGCTGCTGCATCTTGCTCACGCAAGTATTGCATAAGCACGGCTGCAACAACACTAACTGTTGGGTCAAGGTGGCTTCTACGTTTCAAGTCTTCGCTATCAAATTTAGTATCAATAAACGTAGTATCATAGTT
>CAYJIW010000110.1:0-5682 GCA_964370335.1 uncultured Deferribacteraceae bacterium | reverse complement strand
CGGTACAGCAGGTGTTCCGGGTGCTGGCGCTATCATGTTAATCATGGTACTTGACTCTATCGGATTAAAAGTTGAGCCGGGCTCTAACGTTGCACTTGCATATGCTATGATACTTGGTATTGATGCATTACTTGACATGGGTCGTACATCTATGAACGTAGTTGGCGACATGGCTGGTACTTGCGTAGTTGCAAAATCTGAAGGTGAAATGGATATGAAAGCTTGGGAAAGCTAAAATTTTCTATCACTTTTAAATAATATTAATGCCACTCTTTATGGGTGGCATTTTTTGTTGTATAATATATTTATCTGTAATACCATATAGTGTATATCGAGGTGCAATAATGGATAAAAAACTTGTTTTAATTACTGGTGCATCTTCTGGCATTGGCAAAGCTTGTGCAGAGATGTATGCAAAAGATGGTCATGATTTAATCATATTAGCTAGGCGACATGCAATAATTGAGGAAGTACAACAATCACTAAAGCGTGAGTATGGCATACAAGTTCATTGTTACGTGTTTGATGTGCGTAACCGTGATGCAGTTGCCATGTTTGAAAAAGACTTGATTGATAACAACTTAACACCAGATATTTTTATTAATAACGCTGGCTTAGCACGTGGGCTAGAGCCGATACACGAAGGCGACATTGATAAATGGGAAGAAATGATTGATACCAACTTAAAAGGTTTTTTATATATTGCACGTGCTGTGATACCGTTGATGGTTAAGGCAGATAAGGGGCATATAATAAATATTGGTAGCATAGCTGGTAGCCAAGTTTACCCTAACGGCAATGTTTATAACGCAACAAAGTTTGCTGTGCGTGCGTTATCGCAAGCGATGAATATGGACTTGCTAAACACAAATATACGTGTAACTTCTATTGAGCCGGGCGCAGTCGACACAGAGTTTTCGCTTGTAAGGTTTGATAACGACAAAGAAAAGGCAGCCAATGTTTATAAAGGCTTTAAACCATTATCGCCAGATGATATTGCAAATATAATAAAATTTACAACGTATTTGCCAGAACATATCAATATTCAAAACTTGCTAGTAACACCAACTGCACAACGTGCAAGCGGTGGTGGCATGGTAAAACGTGATAGCTAATATAATAACCCACAAGGGTATAAATTAGTATGCCCTTTTCAACTCTTTTTACTACATAATCTTCTTCCACTTACAAGCACTCTTTATATGGGTGCTTGTATTTTTTTTAACTATTGACAAACAGCTATGCGAACGTATAAAATATTTGATAAATCGTATATTTTAGGGGGCGTTATTATGGCGAACAAATGGGGACACTGTCTTAGTGATATATCAAAAAGTGCTAGGCCATCACCTGTTAGAGAAATATTAAAAGTTATTACTAAACCGGGCATGATTTCATTTGCTGGCGGTATGCCTGCACCAGACGTTTTCCCTGTTAAAGAGTTTGCTGAAGTTTCTGAAATATTAAAAACTGATGGCGAAACAATTTTGCAATATTGCATTACTGAAGGCATGATAGAGCTTCGTCAATTTATTGCAGAATGGAGCTCTAAACGCATGGGGCGTACAGTTCACCTTGACGAAATTATATTGACAACTGGCTCGCAACAAGGGCTTGACCTAGTCGGCTGGGCATTACTTAACGAGGGCGATGTCGTCATTACAGAAGACCCTACATACCTTGCCGCATTAAGTGCATTTTCTAACCATGGCGCTACGTTTGAGTGTGTTCAAACAGATGGCGATGGCATGATTGTTGAAGATCTTGAACCACTTATTAAAAAAATTACTGAAAGTGGGCGTAATGTTAAGCTTATTTATACTATACCTACGTTCCAAAACCCTGCTGGTGTTAGCATGTCTGTTGAAAGACGCAAACTACTTGCAGAAATATCAAAAAAATATTCGATACCTGTTTTTGAAGATGATCCGTATGGCTACTTGCGTTATGACGGCGAACATTTACCATCGGTTTACTCTTTCGACCCTGATGGCATGATTATGTACGCTGGTTCGTTCTCAAAAATATTATCGCCTGCAACACGTATCGGTTGGCTTATTGGCGATGCAAACATACTGAAACAACTTACAGTTTTTAAACAAACTACTGATTTATGTTCTAGCACAATTACGCATGCTTTAGCTTACGAATATTGCAAACGTGGCTACCTAGATAGCCATTTACCTGTGATACTTAACAACTATGTTGCAAAACGTGACGCTATGGAAAAATATTTTCAACAATATTTAGCGCCACTTGGTGTAAAATGGTATAAACCAGAGGGCGGTTTTTTCTTCTGGCTAGATTTTGGTGCTTTAGGTATTGATGTAAACGATTTAGCCATAAAAGAGCTTGATAAAATGGTTGCTTTTATACCAGCGACTACATTTTGCGTTGATCCAGTTAATGCAAAGCGTTACGGACGTTTCAACTTTTCATATTGTCAGCCAGAAGTACTAGAAGAAGGTACAAAACGAGTTGCTGAAGCAATAAAAGAAATGATAAACGATAAATAAATTACTAACAATGCTAAGCTTAACTGCTTGGCATTTTCTATTTAACTCTTGACATATTAGCATATTATATTGCAAAATATTGACGGGTTATTACATGAGGGGTATATTATGAAAAAATTAGTTTTATTTGCAATATTATTTACATTTGCGACACACTCTTTCGCACAATCGAGCGAAACTTCTACTAGCAACAACACACTTACTAAAGATAAAGTATACATTATGCTTGATAGCAATATCGGCATGGCATCATTTTTAAACTCTAGCTCTGGCAACTTTGGCTCTAGCAATTCTACTAATCTTGGTTTTGGTGGCGGTGCAATCATTGGCTACGCATTTAAAGAAAAGTATGCAGCAGAACTTGATGTTGATTTTGGCGTACATGCATATGCCGACTCTAGAACTCATGATAGCGCAGCACTTGGCAGAATAGATATAAAACCTATCTTCTTATACCAACCACGTTTTGGTAGCGATTCATCTGCTATATTGCCATATGTTGGTGGTGGACTTGTTATTGGCTCGCATACGCTTACACCAGATGATATTAATGTTAGTAGTTCAACAGCGTTTGCATTAGGCGTTACTGCAAAAGCTGGCGTTAGGGCGTTACTAGCTGTGTTGTTGCTTGACTTAGGGCTTGAATATGATATAACAACGTCATTTGGTTCTAACTCGGCATTAACTGGCGCTCTCCGTGTCAACTTTGGTTTAGGGTTAATGTTCTAAATAATAATATTTTTATTTTTTTTCTAATGATTTTCGGAGTTTTGCCGATAACAACAGTGTAAGATACAATAATATTAATATTCAGGTAAGGGGTATATTATGAAAAAACTATTCTTTATTGTAGCGTTATCAATATTGACAGCGTTACCTACATTTGCACAAGAAGATGAAGGGCTTTTCGTCGCTAGTGGTGCATATGCAATGTTTGATTACAACATTAGCGCTGCTGCTACAAGTAGTTCTGTGTTTGGTAACTACAACACAAGTATTTCAAACAACATCGGCTCTGGTATCGGTGCAATTGTTGGCTACGTTCTTAAAAACGGTATCGCTTTTGAGCTAGACTTTGATGCAAACAAGCACACATTTAAAGATGGTATCAACCTAACATCATTAGAAAGTGAAAGAAGCGACTTCAAAGTTATTGCTTTATTCCAACCTAGTTTTGGCGATAAGTTTTCTGCTTTCATGCCATATGTAGGCGCTGGCCCTAGCCTTTCATACCAAGTTCTTACACCTAGCGATCCTACGCTAACTAGCTTATCTTCGTTATCAGTTGGTGCAGTTGTTAAAGCTGGGCTTAGAGTTCTTGTTACAGTTATGTTGGTAGATATTGGTTTAGAGTATGACTATACAACTACGTTCCATTCGCCACCAGCGTATAGTGGCACATTAAGAATGAACTTAGGTTTAGGATTAATGTTTTAAAAGATTATTTGTAAATATAATGAAAGCACCGATTTTGTCGGTGCTTTTTTTTGTTATTGTTGGTTACGAGGGTACGAACCTAAAACTTTTATAATTGATACATGTTTTTTAACTTCTTCAATAGCATCTTTCAGCGGATTTTCGTCTTTATGCCCGTCTAAATCTGTATAGAATAAGTATTCCCATGCGATACGTTTTGATGGTCTAGATTCTAGCTTAGTTAAGTTTACGCCACGTCTATCAAATATTTCAAGCACTCTGCATAGTGAGCCCGGCTCGTGCTTTACACCAAACATTACGGATGTTTTATCGTTGCCAGTAACCTCACGTGGTTGCTTGCCAATAATTAAAAAGCGTGTATGGTTGTTTGGGTTGTCTTCAATATTTCTTTCAACTATTTTTAGGTTATAAACAACTTCTGATAGCTCCGAGCCAATAGCTGCAATAGTTTCATCATTTTTAGCACGTTCTGCTGCATTTGATGTTGATTCTGTTTCATAAACATGTACATTAGGTAAATGCTTTGATAACCATGACCTACACTGAGCAAGTGCATGTGGATGAGAATAAACACCTTTTATTTCAGATAGTTCGCCACTTCTGCTAAGTAAGTTTTGTGATATATCAACGTAAATCTCGCCCATAATCACAACATTAGACTCCATAAGCATATCAAGCGTATGGTTGACGACACCTTCGATAGAATTTTCTATAGGAATTATGCCATATTTTAGTCGCCCTTTTTCAACACCTTCAAATACATCTGGCAAAGTACCAGCTGGGATAAGCTGTGCAGATAGCCCAAAGTGCTTTATGCCAGCAAGGTTAGAAAACGAGCCTTCTATACCAAAATAGCCTACTCGCAACACTTCTTCAAGTGATAGCGATGCCGAGATAATCTCCCTAAATACAGGACGAATAGAAGATGTAGGGAATAGCCCTCCCTCGTTATTGTTTGTAAGGCGCTCGTAAATAGCCTCCTCACGAGATGGCACCCAAACAGGCGAGCCTTCTTTCTTCTTTATTTCGCCAACAGCCATAACATGCTTTGCACGCTCGTTAAGCAGTCGCAATATTTCGTCATCTATTGCGTCGATATTTTGTCTATGAAATGATAATTCTGCCATTAAACTTCTCTTAATTATTTAACTGTGCAAACTTTATCAACAACGTATTCTGCATCAGCATAGCCACCATCAGCAGCCATAGTAATCCACTTACAACCTACAGCGAAATCTTGCTCTGTTACTGCACCGTTAAAGTACATAACGCCTAGGTTATACATTGCTGGCACTAAGCCACTATTTGCAGCTAACTCGAAGTAGTAAAAAGCACTTTCTAAACTTTGTACAGTTCCTCGCCCTTCATAGTACATAAGTGCAAGGTTATATTGCGCTTTTTGGTAGCCCCTATCAGCAGCAAACTTGTACCATCTAGCAGCGATCTCATAATTTTTATCAACGCCACGCCCTTCATAATACATAACACCTAGTGTAGTTGCAGCACCAAGATGACCACCGTTAGCAGCCCTTTCAAACCATTTGCTAGCGTCTTTATCGTCTTGTTTTACTCCAAGCCCAACGTCGTACATGTTTCCGATATTATTCATAGCGTAGATATTGCCAAGCTTTGCAGCTTTTTCATAATTTTTGAGCGCTTCTTTATAGTTTTGTAATGTGCCAAGCCCTTCAAAATATATTACACCAAGGTCGTATAAAGCATTAGCGTT
>CAYJIW010000109.1:0-5699 GCA_964370335.1 uncultured Deferribacteraceae bacterium | reverse complement strand
TAATAATACCAAAATTATCGCTTGACAAAAGTGTATTAATCATAGATAGTGAATTTGCGAATGGTTCGCAAATTTATAGGTGTATAATGAGTAAATATCAAACTGAGCAACGTATTAAATTAATAGAGTTATTTAAAAATAGCGACCATAAGTCATTTTCAGCAAATGATATTTTAAATCATTTTGGAAATGATAATATAAGTATTAGCGCAATTTATAGAAACTTGAAAGAAATGGAAAAAGAAGGATTGATTTGCAAAGTTATGGAAAAAGGGCGTGCGGAAGCACTATACCATTATATTGACCCTAACCAATGTGCAGGCATAATACATTTAAAATGTAACAGCTGTGAAAACACGTACCACATAAATCGCCATATTTCAAACATGGTAAGTAGTATTGCTCAAGACGAATTTAATTTTAATATAAGTAATTCATCAGCATTTCTATATGGAACATGCAATGAATGCAAAATAGATAGTAATTAAACGGAGAGAATAATGAATAAAAAATTGATAATTGTATGTATCTTAGTGTTAACTTTTGCATTATCTGCTTGTAAAAAGAAAGTGGACGACACGCAAAGCACTACTATGAAAAAAGATGAGAAGATTAATATTGTTGCAACATCTTTTCACGAATATGATTGGGTTTCACAAATAATAAAAGGGCAAGAAAATAAGTTTTCTGTCACGCTTCTAAGAGATAATGGGATAGACTTACATAGCTATCAACCGACTGTGCAAGATATTGCGTTAATATCTACTGCTGATATGTTCATATATAATGGCGGTATATCTGATGCTTGGGTTGAAGATATTGTTGATAATACACTAAACAAGTCTTTCGTAGCATTTGGTATTGTCGATAGCTTAGGTGATACTATTAAAATGGAAGTAGTCGTTGAAGGTATGCAAAAAACAGAACATAATCATGACCATTCAGAACATGACCACGCAGAACATGAAGGACACGACCACGCTGACCATGAAGGGCATGACCATGCAGACCATGAAGGACACGACCATGTAGAACATGAAGGGCATGACCATGCAGAGCACGATCACGCAGAGCATGATGAGATACAGACTACTGGGCATATTGATGAGCATGTTTGGCTTTCACTAAAAAATGCGATAGAAGTTTGTAACTTATTAGAAGATGAAATATCTAAACTAGACCCTAGCAATAAAGCTATTTATGAAAAAAACACACAAGAATATATTAAACAGTTAGCGGAGTTAGATAAAGAGTATCAAGATGCTGTTGATAGTTCATCACGTCAGACATTAATTTTTACTGATAGGTTTCCATTTTTATATATGATGAACGATTATGGAATTGATTACTATGCAGCATTTCAAGGTTGTTCTGCTGAAACGGAAGCAAGCTTTGAAACAATTTCTTTTTTAAGTAAAAAAGTAGCTGAACACAAGGTTAATAACATACTTATAATGGATAATGGGCTAGAAAAACTTGCAACAACTGTTATTAATAATAGTAAGCAAAAGAATGTTAAACCATTAGTATTAGACTCGCTTCAATCTGTTAAAAAGTCTGATATTGAAAGTGGCGTGACATATCTAACTATCATGCAAGATAATTTGGATGTATTAAAACAGGCTTTAGCAAAGTAATAATTATAAGTAATTATTCGAGGATTATATTTGGAAATAATTTGTAAAAACCTAGCGATTGGCTATAACAATGTGCCACTTCAAAAGGATATTAATCTAACAATTCAAAAAGGTTCTTACGTTTGTGTAGTTGGTGAAAATGGTGTTGGGAAAAGCACATTAATAAAAACTTTTCTAAACCTTTTACCACCTATTGCAGGTAGCGTAACTATGGGCGACAATTTAAGTGCGTTAGATGTTGGCTACCTACCACAACAGACACAAGTGCAAAAAGATTTTCCAGCATCTGTTTTTGAGGTTGTTCTTTCTGGGTGCTTAAACAAGATAGGTCTAAGGCCTTTTTACAATAAGCAAGAAAAGCAACTAGCTAGGCAAATGCTTGAGAAGCTTAATATATTGCATCTACAAAAGAGGAGCTATAGCGAGTTGTCTGGAGGACAGCAACAACGAGTATTACTCGCAAGGGCGTTATGTGCTACAAATAAGATATTATTACTTGATGAGCCATCTGCTGGGCTAGATGTTACAGCAACAAGTGAGTTGTACAAAATTATAAAACTATTAAACGACGAAGGTATTACTATTATTATGATTACTCATAACATTGATGAGGCTATCAACGATGCAAATTACGTCATATACCTTAATAATAGCGGAGTAAAATGTGTAACTGCTGAGGCATACCAAAAGGAAGTGTCATCATGATTGCAACACTTATAGAATATTTATCATATTCATTTGTTATATATGCTTTTATTGTAGGTATATTAATTGCATTTTGCTCTTCGTTATTAGGCGCAACTCTTGTGTTGAAACGCCTATCATACATTGGTGACGGGCTTTCGCATATTGCTTTTGGTGCAATATCTATTGCTACAGTTTTAGATATAACAAACCAAGGCATATTAGTTTTCCCTATAACTGCAATTTGCGCAATTTTGTTACTTAGGATAGGGCAGAATTCTAAAATTCGTGGCGATTCTGCAATCGCCATGATGTCTGTTGGTTCGTTAGCGATAGGCTACCTTTTAGTGAATGTTTTTTCTGTTTCTACTAATTTGGCTGGTGATGTATGCACCACATTATTTGGCGCAACATCTATACTGACGCTTACAAGGGGCGACGTTATAACTAGCTTAGTTTTATCATTATTGGTCGTTACCATTTTTCTATTATTTTACAATAAAATATTTTCGGTAACATTTGACGAAACTTTTGCAAAGGCCACTGGTATAAATACAGGCTTGTATAATTTAGTAATAGCGATTACAATAGCAGCAGTAATAGTTGTTGCAATGAACTTAGTTGGTTCGTTATTAATCAGTGCATTAGTGGTTTTTCCTGCACTATCTTCGATGCGTATTTTTAACAATTTTAGGGCAGTTATAATATCATCATCTATTATTTCTGTACTATGTGCATTTTTTGGCATTATTTGTTCGATATTATATAGCACGCCTGTAGGTAGCACAATAGTAACGATGAATATATTAGTGTTTGCGATATTTAGTTTAATTTCACTTAGAAAGCGAGTATTGGCATGAAACAGAGTAAAATAGTTATAATCATTATGGTGTTATCCTTATTTGTTACTGCGTGTAATAAAAAAGAAAAAGTGAGCAAAGATACGCCAAATACAGTTAACGCTGAAACTGTTAGTAAAAGTAGTGAGGAACTGGGCATTATCGACTATGATTTTACAGAGTTGAATTATATTATGGTGGCTGGGCAAGTTTTTTCGATGATGTACCATCCAAAAGATTTTGTAGGCAAAACATTTAAAATCGTTGGTGTTTACGAGTATAATTTTATAGAGAACTTTGAACAAGAGTTTACAACAATAGTCGTAAACGATGCGGAAGGCTGTTGTCCACAAGGGATACCTATTGAATTGCGTGAAGGTGTTACTGTGCCAGAATTTGCTCAAAATATCATTGTAGAGGGCGTATATGCTGAAGAAAAGATAGGCGAGCTTTCTAACTATTATATTGATGTGTTCTCATTAGAGATTGCAACTAACTAAATTATTTAATTAAGGTATCACCATTGAGAAGTAAAAAGAGCTTATTATTTTATTTATTAATTGTATCAATATTTGCTGGCTGTTCTGAGTTATCAATTCAAGCAAAAGATAATTCTTCTGGTAACGATGCTACTACAGGCGCAGATACTAAAGTTACTAGCGTAAGAATAATTGGCTTTGCTAATCCATACACCATGGATAATGGTAGCAGTATCGACCTAGATGTAGAAGTGCTACCTGAAAGTGCAACGAATAAAGCTGTAACTTACTCTACTGTTAATACGAATATTGTTAGCCTTAATGCGACTAGTGGTATCGTAAATGCAATAGGCGATGGCGAGTCTACTATTGTAGTGACTACATCAGACGGTGGCAAGACTGATTCAATAAAGATAGTTGTTGTTACGCAACCGACTGTAAATCCAGATGAACAATTATTGCTAGAGATGGACAGTAAGTACCCTAGTTTTCCAATCCAGTTATCACCTTTCACATTACACGAACCTAGTGTTACAAGAGAAATTAGCATAGAAGAAAAACGCCACATGTTAAAAGCATTTGATTTGATGCGCTTTGTTGTAAATACACCTGAATTTAAACAGGAAGTTAGACTAAAAGAGCTTGATGGTAGCTTTACATATAGGTTTGAAGCTGAAAACACGATTAATGGCACACAGCACAGTATTAATAAAGGTGAGTATTACGATCGGGAAATTATTCTAGCTATTATTGATAATGCCAATATTACAAGCTATGTAAGAAAAGGTGAAATTGATGATAACGCACTGGGGACATTAGGTCCTGTATTTTATGGCGATATAGATTTAAACAACCCAGTTATTGAAGGTGATAATGTAACTGATGATTTTAGCGGTATATCAAGAAAATTGATGATAATGTTTGATAATATAGATTGGACTGATACAGGGCTTTTATACGGTGATATTTATGATTTATCAACGATAGTTTTTCATGAACTAATGCATAATTTAGGTTTTGGGCATCTAAACAATTCGCCAAATGAAATATGGAACCAATCTGATACTGTGAACACGCTTGATGACATCTATTATGAGGTTGTTACAAATAATGCTTGGCGATCAAAATATCGTACAGAGATAGAAAACTATAACTATTACCAACTAAAATATAAAGATTACTTATTATCGCCAACCGTTGACTAGCAAATTATTATAGCCTTTCTTCAAGCTTAGCAAGTAACTGTTTCAAGTCTTCTCGTTTGTTGAAATCATCAGTATTGCGTATACGTTTTTTTAAACCAGTAATATCGTTTTGTAGCTGTTGTTTTTCTTCATACATTTTAATTTTTTCTGTAAGTGTTAGTGAGTTATCGTCTATAGGATTATTTTTAAGTAATTTTTCATCAACTATGACTTGCAGTACGATATTTTCCCACACTTCATCTAGATTATTGCCCTGAATATCAAACGATATTAAGTCGCTATCTTGCCAAGCAGTAGCGTATATTTTTTCTACATATAGTGCAAACGATGTATCGTTATCGTGTTGTAAGATAAAAAGCGTGTTGTGTTCCATCTGGTGTGCAATTATCTCTAGTGATAATTGCTCATATTTTTTACGTTGCATTTCGATAGTTAAGACGACGATTTCATCAATATCTTTACTTTTTGCCACACCAAGAGTATCTGCAGATAATTTGTTGCTGTGAGTAATTCGTATAATATCACGCTTAAACTCTGCTAAAATATCTGCTGGTATCGCCTCATTTTTATAAAACTTATCTTTAGCAACAATTTTGCTGCACTCTGTTAATGTTGGAAAATTTATCATAATCATCTCACTTAATTTGTACACAATCATATCTTTATATCTTGTATTCTGTCAATTATAATTGTATAATTATTAATAAATTATATAATAACAGATGTTTGAGGTATATCATGAAGAAAATATTATATATTATTATGTTTTCAATTATTTGTAGTTTTAGCTACGCGCAATCAATTATTCAAGATGAACTAATCTCTACCACTTATATATTAGAAGGCTATATTGAT
>CAYJIW010000108.1:0-5768 GCA_964370335.1 uncultured Deferribacteraceae bacterium | reverse complement strand
AACTGGTATCGCAGAAGAAAACGGCTACATTGGCAAACCACTTACAGTACGCAATGTAGTATCACAAAGACTTGTTGCTGGCAACTATATTGGCAGCGGACGAGTTATAGTAAAATGATTATACTAATGGCAAAAGTCATTTAGTTTTAACCAATATCATATCCTCTTTAGTAAACTGCCCTTGCTTCCCACAGGGGCAGTTTTCACTTTTGGCATGTATCTTGCTTGTATAATATCAAATGATTTAATAGGTGATTACTATGAAAAAACTACTACTACTTTCAAGCGTTGCATTACTGTTTTCAGCATGTGCTGCAAAACCTATGGAAACTGCTGTCGTTAGCGATGTACCTGCTAATGGTGGCTACATGAGCGAATACGAAGCATACAAAATGCAAGAAGCAAAAAACAATAGGCCTAACCCATCATTATGGACTGATGTTGGTAGTGCTGGCACTATTTTCTTAGATTATAAAGGCAGACGTATCGGCGATATAGTCGTTGTTAATATTGTTGAAAATTCATCTGCTACAAACTCAACAAGTAACTCTAATAGCAAATCTACCACTAACAATGCTGGCGTTACTGCTATGATGGGGTTGCCACTTGACTTAGGTGTTAGCAACTTTTTAGGTACTGGCACATCGTTTAACCCAAACATTGGCACAAATACTGCTAATACGCACTCTGGGCAAGGTAACCAATCTAAAACTGATACTGTTAGTGCGACTATTGCAGCTAGAATTATTGATATAATGCCATCTGGCAACCTAGTTATCGAAGGGCATAGAGAAATTGTAGTAGACCAAGAAAAGCAAACTATTACAGTTAAAGGTATCGTCAGGCAGAAAGATATTAATGCAGATAATACTGTTGCATCTACATCTATTGCCGATGCACAAATATCGTATAGTGGTGCTGGTGCGCAATCACAAGCTGCTAAGAAAGGGTGGTTGTCTAAAGCGTTAGACGTTATCTGGCCATTCTAAAAAAAATTAACATTTCTTTCGCTTTTATACTGCGTTATTTAAAAAACTGCTTAATCATGTACCAATGTGTACACTTATTTCGCAGTTTTTTAAGCCGCCTTGTCTAAAGAGCGAAATCTAACGTTAAACAACTAACCAACGGGAGTGTAAAAGCTTCCGTTTTTTATTATTTTAATGTATAGCTTGCATTTTTTTTAATAAAATGTATATTTATTATCAATCAATTATATTCTTTGGAGAATTATACATGAAAAAATTAAGATTTATATTATTAGCGCTAGTGCCAGCGTTGGTACTAATGGTTAGTGCATGCGCAAATGATGAGGGCAGCTCAAGTGGTGGCAATGTAGGACGACCAGTTGACCCACGTTGCGAATTGACTGACAACACAATAGGTTATGACAATAATAGCGGTGTTTGGGAAATTTTTAACGAAAACGGTTTAATTGCGTTACGTAACAACGTATCTCAAGATGCTATATTAGTTTGTGATATTGAATTAACAAATAAAGCAGAGGGTACATCTTGGATACCAATAGGCAGTACTTCAAATAATTACGGTGGTACATTTGATGGTAATAACTATACGATAAGCGGTTTGTATATTAACGATAGCACTGCAGCTGATCAAGGTTTGTTTGGTTATACTACTAACAACGCTACAATCAAAAACTTAAAAGTAAGAGATGTTGAGATAACTGCCTTAAATTATATTGCAGCAATTGTTAGTAATAATAAAGGTAATATTATTAACGTACATGTTGATAACGTAACTATCAATTCTCAAAATGCTAATAGCGCAATTGTTGGTGCAATCAGTAGTGAAAATGCAGGCGATATTTATACATCATCAGCAAGTAATATAGTTATAAATGGTGTAGGTGATGCGGATAGTTTTGGTGGTATAGTAGGTTTAAATGTTGGCAATATAGTTGCAACATACGTTGATAATATAACAACCTTTACGAATGGTAATCATGTTGGATTAGGCGGTATCGTAGGAGTCCATTCTACAGGAAAAATTGTTTCATCATACGCTAATGATATAACATTTGAAAATAATGGTAATAACACGAGAGTTGGCGGTATTGTAGGACCTTATTATGACGGAACTTTATCATCAAACTTTTTTGTAAGTGATACATTAAATGGAATTGGTGACCCAGCTAGCAATGATAACGCAACACGATTAACTAGCGTACAAGCGTTGAATGACAATATATCAGTTATGAATGTTGCTATTAATGATTTTGTTACAAATATTATAGGTTTTGAAAATGAGTTTGGATTTAGGTTTGCAGAAGGATTAAATACAGCAAACGATATACCACAACTTGTGCCATATGTTGTGCCAGTTGAAAGATTAAATTTAAGCTATCCAACAGCAATGCCAGTTGACTACACTATTGCTCCAGCATTATCATATGAGCCAATTAATACTACACAGCGTGGCGTTGTATATAGTATTGATAATGATGCTTATGCAGATATTAATATTCATACAGGAATTATTACTGCAAAATCAGCTGGTATAGTAAATGTGACAGTCAAATCACTAGATAACAACGCAATAATAGCAAGGTTTTCAGTAACAATAGAAGAAGATGCAAGCCAAATAGACGTTTGTTCATTAAATGATATGTCAGGATATTACATTAATACTACAGGCGCTTGGGAGATTTATAATAAATATGGTTTAGCCAACTTAAGCACAAAAGTTGCTAATAGTAATGATATTATTAACGCTAAACTGCTGTGCGATATAGAATTAACAAATAAAGCAGATGGTACATCTTGGATTCCAATTGGAAATTTTCCATACAGCTACAAAGGCACATTTGATGGTGATAACAAAACAATAAGTGACTTATATATTAATGATAACTCATCAGATTACCAAGGTTTATTTGGCTATAGTGATAATAATTCTGTTATTAAAAACTTAAAAGTAAAAGATGTTGAAATAACTGCTAATAATAATGTTGGTGCAATTATTGGTAATAATTATGGTAATATTTATGCTTCATCAGCAAGTAATATAGTTATAAATAGTACAAGCAATTTGAAGATTGGTGGTATTGCTGGTATTAATAGTGGTGGTGATATAGTTGCAACATATGTTGATAATGCAACAATAACATCTGATATTGGTGAGGCCACATTAGGAGGTATCGTAGGAACCCATTATGAAGGAAACATTGTATCATCATACACTAACGATGTAACTTTTGAAAATAGTGGTAATAGCACGAGAGTTGGCGGTATTGTAGGGCGTTTTTTTGATGGCGCATTATCATCAAACTTTTTTATAAGTGATGATGGTAATTTATTCGGTGAAGGCTTCAGTAGTAATAACGACAACGCAACACGTGTAACTAGCATACAATCGTTAAATGATAATGTATCAGTAATGAACACTAGTATTGATGAATGGGTTGATGCAAACAGCGAAATTGGATTTAGGTATAAAGCAGGCACAGATACTGCAAACGATATACCAACACTATTTGAATTAGTCGCACCGCTCGAGAACTTAACTTTAAGCTATCCAGCAACTATATATGATAATGAAACTGCTAGCCCAACATTAACGTATGAACCTTTTAATACTAACGAACGTGGCGTTACATACACTATTGATAACGATGCCTTTGCAAGCATAAATGCTAAAACGGGTGAAGTAACTGCAAAATCTGCTGGCACAGTTACTGTAACTGTTACATCAAATAGTAATGATTTAATATCAACTGATTTTTCAGTAGATATACAAAAAGCACCTGAACAACGTTGTTTTTTAAATGATATGACAGGCTACACTGATAACACAGTGACAGGCATTTGGGAAATTTATAATGTGAATGGTTTGATTGCGTTACGTACCAACCTAACACAAGATGCTAAACTTGTATGCAATATTAACTTAAACAATGAGCCATGGACACCAATAGGCACTTTTGGTGGACTCTCAACAGCATACTCTGGTACATTTGATGGTGATAACTACACTATTAGCGGATTATATATAAGTAACAGTAGTGGTTTATATCAAAGCTTATTTGGTCATTTAGACTCAAACGGAATAGTTAAAAACTTGAAAGTAACAGATGTTGAAATCACTGCTAGAGGTAATGCCGGTGCAGTAATTGGTCGCAATAATGGCGATATTATTAACGTACATGTGAGTAATGTAACTACTAGTGCTGATGATCATGTTGGCGCAATAGTTGGCTATAATGAAGGCAATATTTATGCATCATCTGCAAATGGTATAAATATAGTAGTTACAAAGATTAATGCTTTTATTGGTGGTATAACTAGTGCAAATATAGGCAAAATTGTCGCAACATACGTTGATAATGGAAGAATAACCCTAAATGGAGATCAAACAGCTGCTGGTGGTATCGTTGGAAATAATTATTCAGGAACTATTGTATCATCGTACGCTAACGATGTAACTTTTGAAAATAGTGGTAATAGCACGAGAGTTGGCGGTATTGTAGGACGTAGCAATGGTACTTTATCATCAAACTTTTTTATTAGTGATGATGGCAATTTATTCGGTGAAGGCTACAGTAGTCATAACGATAACGCAACACGTGTAACTAGCGTACAAGCATTAAATGATAATGTATCAGTAATGAACACTGGTATTGATGAATGGGTTGGTGCAAATGGTGAGATTTGGTTTAGGTATGAAGTGTTGCAAGCACCTGATAATGCGAGCGTATTACCAAAAATTGAAGCGTATCCATAACATGTAATTAGTTTCGAATAACAAATCAGCGGGAGTGTAAAAACTCCCGTTTTTTTGTCTAATGCTACGTTTCAAAATATCATAAATATTTAGTTTGCATATGTTGTGTGCATGTGATATGTATTATGAGTTTTATTAACTAATAACATAATGAGGATTAAAATGAAAAAGGTTTTAGCAATAATAGCTATTGTAGCTATTGCTGGCGGTGTATTTGCAAAGGTGCAAATAGAAAACAAGGCTGCTACAGAAGTTAAGCAAGCACTTGATGGTTTAGATGTGAAATATAGTGATGTTTCATATAGTATGTTTTCAAATTCTGCCACTATTAAAGGTATTGAGCAAGAATACTATATAGATGATGGCATGATTTCTGACATAAAAGTTAATATTGAAGAAGCAGTGCTGAAAGGTGGCAACCTAGAAGCATTAACTACTGATAAGTTCACAAAAGTATTTGATGAGTTGACATTGCACAATGGTAGAGTTGAAATTGAAACATTATACGATGGAACATCTGTAGCAACATTTGATAAATACTACATTAAAGATTACCAACATAATATCTTTAAAATATACAACATGTATAAAGCAGCAAACTTTAGCGAAGAATTTGCTAAAGAGGTGCTTAGCGTTAAAATCGCTCTTGCAGAGGCAACTAATTATACAATTATTGCTGAAGATGTAGTGCAAAATATTGATAACTTGAAAACAGTTGCAAACGCAGATGGTAGCAAAATGTCATCTACTGCTACAGGTATTTCTGCTGTTGCTGATGAATTTGAAATTACTATAGATAAAGTAGCTGTGAACGATTTTGCTATCCCTAACATTGATAGACTAGCAAAGTTTTTTGCAAAACATATTAACGAAGATATTTCAGAAGAACAAATGATGATGGATATGATAGCTGCATTAGATTATGGTATGGAAGTTCCTTTTACTGATTTTACTTTTAGCAATGCAAAAGTTTATGGTGACACTGGCGAAGATAGCCTTACAGAAATGTTTACTATGGGTGAGTT
>CAYJIW010000107.1:0-5792 GCA_964370335.1 uncultured Deferribacteraceae bacterium | reverse complement strand
AGTGCTATAGCTGCCATAAAGAGCATACGCCATCAATAAATTATTGTTCAATTTGTCATGAAGTTAGCTCTTGGATGAACCCAACTCCATAAAACTAGAAATTATTTTAGTTATCAATAATCCTCTTGACAATTTTATTGTTTTAGAGGATTTTTTTGTTGACATTATCGGCTGTAAAAGATATCTTCACTACAATTATAAATATACATGGAGGTAGTAATATATGTTGTTAAATGAATTTGCAAAAAATATAGCTGAAGCTGATAAAAAGGCTATTTCTGAAAAAGCTAATATCGCTAGGGGCGATATACTTACAATGACTACGTTATCTGCTAGTGGCCATCCGGGTGGCTCTATGTCTACAATTGATTTGTTGTGTTGCGTTTATGCTGTTGCAAATATATCACCTAATAATATTAATGACGATAACAGAGATAGGGTTGTTGTGTCTAACGGGCATATCTCACCTGCAGTTTATTCTTGTTTATCTGCATACGGTTTTATACCAAAAGACGATGCTATCTCTACATTTAGGAAAGCTGGTAGTATTTACGAAGGCCATATTGAAAGATACGTCAATGGTGTTGAATGGACTACTGGTAACCTTGGTCAAGGGCTTTCTGTTGGTGCTGGGTTTGCTGTTGCTGGTAAAGTCAAAGAAAACGATTTTGACGTTTATGTTTTCATGGGCGATGGTGAGCAACAAAAAGGACAAATTACTGAAGCTAGACGCTTCGTTAAAAAATACGGTTTAAATAATGTTACTGTTATAGTTGATTATAACAAATTGCAAATATCTGGTAATATTGAAGATGTTATGCCATCTATGGATATTGCTGCATCTTTTAAATCTGATGGTTGGGAAGTTATAGAAATTGACGGCCACAATATCCCAGATATTTTTGGTGCGTTACTAAAAGCAAAATCTGCTGATGTACCTGTTGCTATACTTGCAAGAACAGTTATGGGCAAAGGCGTTTCTTTTATGGAAAATGAAAAATCTTTCCATGGCTCTACATTATCAGAAGAAAAATATATTGAGGCAATGAAAGAGCTTAACCTCGAACCTAACCTTGATTACTACAAAGATTTACGCTCAAAGTACGTAGCAGATACTAACCATGGCGATATTAATAAAAAATATCCTAAAATGAACTTAGGTACGCCAAAAACTTACGCAAAAGACGTGCAAACTGATACAAGAAGCGCTTTTGGTGCTGCACTAGACGATATTGCTGCTGCAAACAATGGTAAAAACTTAGCAGTTTACGATTGTGATTTATCTGGCTCTGTTAAAACTAATGGCATTGAGAAAAACTTTCCAAACAACTTTTTTCAAGCGGGCATATCAGAGCATCATACAGCAGTTTGTGCAGGTGCAACATCTAGCGATGGCGTACTGACATTTTTTGCTGGTTTTGGTATGTTTGGTGTAGATGAAGTTTATAACCAACAACGCTTGAATGGTTTAAACGAGGCTAACTTGAAAACTGTTACAACACACGTTGGTATCGACGTTGGTGAAGATGGTAAAACACACATGTGTATAGATTACTTAGGCTTAATGCGTAACGTATTTGGTTTAAAAGTTATTACGCCAGCAGATCCAAACGAAGTTGATAGAGCAATCAGATACGCAGTAGAGCATAAAGGTAACGTGCATGTTGCTATGGGGCGCTCAAAAGTGCCTGTAATAACTGATGATAACGGCAAAGAAGTTTTTGCACACGATTATAAATTTGAGTATGGTAAACCGACACTTGTTAGAGGTGGCGATTATCCACTATTAGCATATGGTGTTACAGTTGGTAGAGCTGTTGAAGTTAGAGACATACTAGCAAAACAAGGTATCTCTGTTGCTGTTATTAACGTATCATCACCTACTTTTATTGATGATAAATATGTTGATATGATATTCTCTAACGAAAAAATCTTCGTTTATGAAGATCACCAATCAATATCTGGGTTATACTCTACAGTTGCTATGAAAGCTGTTGAAAAAGGTATAAAGTGTAAAGTTTATCCTTACGGTGTCAACTCGCTTGCATATTCTGGTGAAACTAAAGAAGTATTTAAACTGATGGAACTTGACCCAGAAAGTGTTGCTAAAAAAATAGCTAGTGAGGTTGCTAAGTGATAATTAGCGGCAGAAATGCAGTCTTTGAAGCAATAAAGGCTGGTAAAGCAAAAAAAATAATTGTTAGACACGGTGCGTCTGTGCATTTTGATGATATTAAAGTTCCATTTGAAGTGCTAGGACGTTCGGTGTTTGAAGAAAAATACGGTGAAGAAACACAAGGTGTTGCCGCAGAAATTGACGAGTTTGAATATACAGAATTCAAAGTTAGGGTAAAAGAGTTATCTAAAGAAAAGGGCGTTGTATTGCTAGATAAAATCCAAGACCCACATAACTTTGGTGCAATTATTAGGGCGGCACATTGTTTTGGCATAAAAGATATTATTGTGCCACGACACGACCAAGCAAAAGTTACGCCAACAGTATATAAAACAAGCGCTGGTGCGTTACTTTATATGAACATTATCGAGGTTGTAAATCTTGGGCAAGCAATAGATGCGCTAAAAGATATTGATTTTAGAATTGTTGCTGCAGATATGAACGGCGAGCCACTTCCTAGTGTTATGAAATCTGATAAATCACTCGGTATAATTATTGGTGCGGAAGGCAAAGGCATACGCTCTAGCATACTAGAAAGGGCAGATAATATTGTATCTATCCCTATGGTGTCAAACATAGATTCTTTAAATGCATCTATGAGCGCAGCCGTTATTTTTTATGAGTTTTTTGGTAAATAAATTAAAAAAAAATACAAAATAGTGAAATGAACACTTGACAAAACATATAGATAATTATTATAACACTTAACAAGAATATAATATTGTTTATTAAAAGAGTAATATTATGGTTGTAAAATTCCTTTTAGAAGGAAAAGTTAAAGATAAATCGGTTGAAGCTTTCATTGCAGAATATGCAAAAAGACTAAAACCTTATTTTGATTTTGAATTGTTAGAGATGAGCTGTAACTCTAAACAGTTTGATAAAATGTATAACTCATCAACACCAAAAGATTTATATATCGGGCTTGATGTGTTAGGAAAGCGTTATGATAGCCATAAATTTGCAACATGGCTTGATAACAAAAGGCACGAAAGTAGAAGTATCACATTTATTATAGGTGAAGCCGAGGGGCTTTCTGATAAAGCTAGAAGCGTCATTACGGAATATATTTCGTTATCTGATATGACATTTTCATACAGGGTTAGCTTGGTAGTATTATCAGAACAAATATACAGGGCTATGACAATAGTTACTGGACACCCTTACCATAAATAGGAGGCTGAAAATGGACAAAGCTAAAGCAGATTATCACAGAGGGAAATTGCTAGAAATGCGACAAAACCTCGTTGAAATGTTAAATAAAAAATATAATGAAGCACTTGGATTAGGACAAGACGGTATTCAAGACGCTGTTGATGAGGCGTACAATATATTTAATAAAAATATATTACTTGGAAAAGTTGAAACAGATGCACTAAAACTTAGGCTGATTGACCAAGCACTACAAAGAATTAATAACGGCACTTACGGTGTTTGTATCGAGTGCGAAGAAGATATTACAGAAACTAGGCTAGAATATGTTCCGTTTGCTAGGTATTGTACCGATTGCAAAAGCGAACTGGAGAGAAAAGGCCTTATAAAAATGTAAGCTATATGCAAAATTAATATTGTTTATTTTTGTCATATATTTTAAGATAATTATTGTGTGAAATATTATGGAGAAATATATGATAAAAAATAAACTGATATTACTTATTCTTGATGGCTGGGGCTATCGTACAGATAGTGAATACAACGCCATATCACTGTCAAATCCCGTTAATTTCAATAATTTGCTTGCAAATGATAAACATACGCTCTTAAATGCTTCTGAGGAGTTTGTTGGGCTACCTAGTGGGCAAATGGGCAACTCTGAGGTTGGGCATACAAATATTGGCGCTGGTCGTATCGTTTACCAAGACTTACTAAAAATTTCTAACGAAATTCAATCTAAAAATATCAACAACAATCAAAACATTAAATCATTTTTTGAAAACGTGAAAAGTGGTAATGGTCGCTTACATCTTGTAGGCTTATTATCTGATGGTGGCGTACACTCGCATATTGAACATTTTAAAGGTGTTGCTAGCATGGCAAAAGCCTCTGGAATTAACGAAATTTATGTTCATGCTATCACAGATGGCAGAGATACACCGCCTACAAATGCTAAAATATATTTAAAAGATTTAGATGGCTGGCTTAAAAGTAATGATAACGGACAAATTACTGATATTATTGGCAGATTTTATGCTATGGATAGAGATAAGCGATGGGATAGGGTGCAAAAAGCTTGGGATTTATTTGTTGATGGTAAAGCAGAAATATACGCTAGTGATGTTGATGATGCAATGTCACAATCAACAGAGAATGATGAGTTTATCAAGCCTATAAAAATTGAAAATGTTGATGGCTGTCTGAAAGATGGCGATAGTATATTTATGGTGAACTTTAGAGCAGATAGGGTGCGTGAAATTGTATCTGTAATGCTTGATATTGGTGAAAACGATATTATAAAAAATAACTCGCCAAAATTCAACATACTCACTATGACAGAGTATGAACAAGCGTTTGCAGATAAAGTATCTGTTGCATACCCATCAGAAGAATTGACTGACATATTAGGCGAAGTAATTAGCAGAAACGGACTTAAACAGCTACGCATCGCAGAAACTGAAAAATATGCACACGTTACATACTTTTTTAACGGTGGCAAGGAAGAACAATTTGACGGTGAAGAACGTAAACTGATTGCATCACCTAGGGATGTTGCGACATATGATATGAAACCGCAAATGAGCGTTTACGAAGTTGAAAAAGCTTTTGAAGAAATATTTACAAAAGGCGATATTGATGTTGTAATCATGAACTTTGCAAATCCGGATATGGTTGGACATACAGGAGTTATGGAAGCAGCTATCGAAGCATGCAAAGCAGTTGATGAATGCCTTGGTAAAGTTATCAAAGTAGCAGATGATATGGGCGCAGTTTTACTTGTGACTGCCGATCATGGCAACTCTGAACAAATGTGGGATTATGAAAATAATCAACCACATACAGCGCACACAACTAATAAAGTTCCTTTTATCGTTCATAACTACGATTGTGAACTTAACGATAACGGTAAGCTGGCAGATATTGCGCCTACAATATTAAAAATACTTGGGATAAAACAGCCTGATAGTATGACTGGAGAATGTATAATAAAATAATGATACGATCGCTATATTCTGGGAAATGCTCAGCGTGTAAAACAGAAGCAGAAGTTACTTCACTATTTTGTGATGAGTGCTTAAAAGATATAAAAGTGCTTGAAACTTTTTGTCTGAAATGTGGCTATCCTATATCGCAAGCTGGTGCAAATTGTAAGCGGTGCGATACTGGAATGTTGAAACGTATCAATAAAATATATGGCTTGTACCATTACTCTGGTGCTATTAGGCAGATGTTGTTAGATATTAAATTTAACTATAACATTGGTGCAAGTCGTAATTTTAAATCAATTATAAACCTTCCAAACTTTGAAATAAAATATGATGCTGTGGTGCCAGTACCTAGCCACTATATTAGGCGTTTTAGAAGATTTTTTCATCCAACTGATTTATTAGCAAATGTCATATCTGAAATGCTAGAAATTGAGCTGAAAAAATGCCTAGTCCGCCATAGATATACTGATTTT
>CAYJIW010000106.1:1467-5805 GCA_964370335.1 uncultured Deferribacteraceae bacterium | reverse complement strand
GACCCTAAAGATAAAGGCAGTGCAAAGGTTTACTACGTTGAAGCTGGCACACCGCTTATGCCTACTGAGTTTCCTAACGATTTAGATGAAGATTACATACTTGATGAAGTCGTGATAAACTATGAAAATAACGTAAGCTACCCTTCACCTTTTTCAGATTTGTTAGATGATGAAATAACTGATAGTATTGAAGATGAAGTTTGGGACGAGCTTTTTGAACAAGCACCTGCAACAAAACTTTTAGTACATCCATATATTATACAAGGCGATATGAGCTTTGAATGTGAAGCTGTTACATCTGGATATTATCTAGGCAACGCTATGCCTGATGTTAGCGAAGATGAAATGGCAAAGCTTGTTAAAAACTCAAAGGAATGGATGTTACTGTTACAAATGGGCGACGATGAGGAAGAAGGACGTTTCAACTTTTGCGATGATGGTAAAATATACTTCTACATTAAAAAAGCTGACTTAGCTAATAAAAACTTTGACAACATCTGGTTAATATTGCAAAGCTACTAACATGAATACTACACAAGCAATAGACGATTTTTTACATTATGCAAAGGTAGAGCGTGATTATAGTAACCACTCGCTTACTGCATATTCTAAAGACTTGATAGAGCTTATAAATTACCTTGAAAAAGAAAACATGCTTGGCGATATTACGTCTGTCGATTTCTATACATTGCGTGGCTTCGTTGCCGATTTGTACGATAGAAAATTATCAAAATCATCTATCGAGCGAAAAATCTCCACACTAAAATCATTTTTTAAATACTTGCACCAAAAATCTTATATTGAGGATAACCCAGCAAGGTTATTAAAATTCCCTAAAAAAGAAAAATACCTACCACAAGTTTTTAACATAGATGATATGTTTACACTGCTTGATTTACCTAACAAATCAACACCACAAGGTTTGCGTGATGCACTAATACTAGAACTCATGTATGCAACTGGTGTACGTGTATCTGAACTTGTTGGATTAAGTATGCAAGATGTAGATATAAACGGTGGACGTATTAGGGTAAAAGGTAAAGGCAAAAAAGAACGTATCGTACCGCTTGCAGATGAAGTGTGCGACATGATAAGGGAATATTATAAAGTTATGCCAGAAATAGTTGCAAAGGAACGATTTATTACAGATGATGCTTTAATTATCAACAAGTTAGGCGCACGCATGAGTGATAGAAATGTTCGTCGTATTGTAGAAAATTATCTTAAACTTGCAGGATTGCCCATAGACTTTTCGCCACACTCCTTTAGGCATACCTTTGCAACACATCTATTAGAAAGTGGCGCAGATTTACGCACCATACAAGACTTACTAGGGCATGAGTCGTTATCAACTACACAAAAATATACTCACTCTGACATCGCATCACTATTGAAAATATACGATAAAACTCACCCAAAAGCAAAAAAGGGCTGATTATTCATCAACCCTTGTAATTATTATTTTGTAACGCCTTCCATAAGCTCATCTACAACATCTTTTGCTGTGAAGCCATATTCACGCCCAAAGTATAAGCTAGAATCATCGCCCATAGATACTAACGGTTTTTCAACACCGCCATCAGACGTTTCTGCACCTAAATTCACTGCTGCCATAAGCCCATGACATAAGCAATATCTGCCGTGCGTATCTTCTTCCGCTCCGCCTTTTGAAACGTATGCCCTAATAGGCTCTGAACCACATTTATAACCTATAGTGCCATCTTCCTTTTTGAACGGCTGGCGTAAAAAGCCAAGATTGCAAATACGTTTGCGTGCTTCATAAACAGATTTATCTGCTATTGTGCCAGACATTTGCGCTACTTTAAATGGAAACCCAGTTGGAGATGCTAATGGATCAGTTTTTACAACAGGATTTTCTGCAAGAACACGTTTTTTAATTTCTTCTGTCATTCCTGATTCTTTGCATAATGCAAATATAGTGCCAACTTGTACACCTTCTGCACCTAAGTCAAGTGCTTGTTGCACCATACCTTTTCTGCCATATCCGCCACCTAGCCAAAATGGTAGCCCAAGTTCTTTTAGTTTAGCTAAATCAACTGCATCTTTTTCGCCATAAATTGGTTCGCCTTTATCGTTTAAGTTGCCTTGTACCCTAGGCGGTGCATTATGTCCACCAGCTGTAGGATATTCTACAACAAAGCCATCAGGTTTAACTTTCGACTTTTTTGCAAGCGTCATAGCAAGTATGTTTGATGATACAATAGCAATAAATTTTGGACGTTTTAACTTTATATGCGATAGCCCATATTTGATAGGGTCAAACTTTAGCTTATAGTTATCGTCGGCTGTAGTGCCTGTGATATTTAAGTTACATTCAACTGCTTTATGCTCGACTAAGTCATCAATAATTGCTGGAAAATCACGAGGGATACCAGCACCCATAATGATGTAATCGACACCAGCTAACAAGCTACCATATATAGTTGCTAAGTTAGGTATTTGGATTTTTTCTAGTAAGTTTATGCCAACCATACCGTTATGCCCTTCTTTCGCAAGAAATATTTCTGTAAAAGAAGCCGCTACAATTTCGTTTTCTTTTTCTTCTGACATTTCTACTGCTGGCATTTCAAATTTAAGTTTTCTGCTAATGTTTTCTTTAGTGTTGTAGAATTTGTCTACAATTTTTTTACCAATTTCTTTAACTGGAAAGTGTGATAAACCGTGTCGCATATGTTCTTGTGCATCGCCAAGCATAAGCCTAACAGCCATCGCAGCATCAAGCGCTGTACCAGAAACAACACCTAGCTGACCAGCCATAGAAACTGCTTTTGCTAAGCACCAATCACTAACAGCAACACCCATACCACCTTGAATAATTGTTGGATAGTTCATTATAATTCCTTTTAAAATAATACGTCATACTAAGACAGACAACATCATACATTATTCTAAAAAAAAATGAAACATTAAAAAGTAATTTTATTATATATTGTACTTGAAATATAAATTACTAGACGTATATTATTAATATATAGGAGATGACTATGGATGAACGTGTCCTCACTATCGTTGTTGTGATAAAGTATCAAGAAGATAGATATGAGCTTGTAAAACAAGCATTGAAAGAACTTGCAATTGTCACTAGAGGGAAGGCGAACGGTTGCATAAATCATCATGTTTATGAAGATTTAGATAACAAGGCATTTATTATACATGAAAATTGGTCAACAAAACAAGCATGGTTAACACATTTGAGTAGCGAATATATGCAACGCTTTTCAGATATGACAAAGACATACACTACTATTAGCCTAAATACTATGTACGAAATAGATGTAGATAATTAATTTGTGACATTCCTAACTTAGCCATACAGTATGCTCTGCACCATTCCGACTAACAGCAGAAGTTCATAGCTACCAATTTTGACAATCATTTCATTCTGCATATCTGGAGCATAAGTGCTGAAAGAATATATCCCCGTGAAAATACTGCCTACAATCATCAACGGTAAAAATACCACTATAAACTTCAAGGTTTTTTAATTGCTTGTTTCATTTCTTTCCCTCTATTTTCTCGTAGTCTGGAACTGGCTTAACCATTCCTTTATTTTTTCTTCTGTCGGCGTGTGCATAGGTCGCACTGCAAGCCGTTTATATTGCTTCTTAACCGTCATCATGCTGTTGTCATCGTCAACTTCCCGCAAAATGTGGTTTACCCTCTGCGGCGCATAGCTTTCCACAAGAGGAATATCCTCTAAAGCAGATAAGCGTCTGTAATCGGTTGAAATGTCTGCTGTTCCAGTGACCGCTAAAATGGGTTTGCCATATCTTTGGAGCAGCGATATATAATCCTCTGAGGAATAGGATGCGTGTTCTCTGACCCACTTTGCATTTAACATTGCTCCGCTGTAAAACACCTTGTCTTTCTTTGCAGACATACATTTTTCAAACAACGTTTCTACTTTGGCATTAGTCTTTGCTTCCGTTGTTTGCCTGCGAAGCAGTAGTCCGAGAAGTCCTTTTTTCTGCTGGAATTCCTCCGCTACAAGCCTGTTCTGATAGAAAAGTGCGTCTTTCATACAAGTGGCAGCTCCGCCAAGGAGGAGCAATCCTGCGGTGCTTTCCTGTGCGCTGAGTAATGTGGCAATCATCGCTCCCTCGCTGTGCCCGCAAACAATTACTTTTTCACTATCAACATAGGAAAGTGCTTTCACATACTGTATTACCGAAACCGCATCATCCACAAGCTCGCTTAATCCTGCCGTGGTAAAGCTACCCTCCGACTGGAATGTCCCCCGCTTGTCATATCGGACACATACATATCCGCAGTTGGAAAAATCTCCTGCTAGACTTTTGTAAAAATCTGTCTTAAAGC
>CAYJIW010000106.1:0-1457 GCA_964370335.1 uncultured Deferribacteraceae bacterium | reverse complement strand
CTGTTCCCATAATAAAGACAACGGCAGGGGACAGTCTGTTTTTATCAGTATAGGAAATAGTTGCTCCGATAGAAACCTTTCCCTTTATAAAAACTTTTTCTTCCTGAAAAGTCATTTTTCACCCTCATCTAATGGTGCAGATATAAAGGAAACGCTGCGGAGCTTACCATCCTTATCCGCATTTTCCTCATACTTCTTTATGACATCCGCAATTTCATGCATGAATTTATCAAAGCTTTCATCCGTAAGTGTAAGCACGGCAGTCCTCATGCTCAGACGGTCTTTGTGGGGGTCAGTGTCTTTTTTGCAGCTATACTTTTGAAACCTTGCGAAAAGCCCCATCAGAAATTGATAAGAGAGGTCTGCGATGTTGTTCTCGGCAGATGTAAAGCTCTCCTTGTTAATAGTGAGCAGCCTTTCCAGACTTCCTCTGACCTTTCGTTCTTCTTTTACAAGCAATGCCCCCTCTTTCAAAAGCGCATTGATGTGTCGATACAGTGTGGGGGCGGGAATATCGGGGATTGCTTCAGCAATCTGTTTTGTTGTCGCTTCGCCTTGAATTTGCAAATATTGTATGACCTGTACTCTAGCGGGGTTGGACAGTATTTTAATAAGTTCCATTGCATTTACCTTCCTTTATCAAAGTTGATTATATTCTCAAATTTGATAAAAGTCAAGGGCGACCTAAATATATTTTTAATAAGGACACATGCGCTTACTTCTTCTCTGTCACGTATGCACTAATTTTTTTAACAATACGAATAAGTTCTTCTGTATCATCTTCGCCAAGGTGTTCTAATATAGATTTAATTTTATCATACTCTTGTTGTTTCTGTTTATTTAAAATTTCGTTACCCATTTCTGTTATTGACAGCAGCTTTGCACGTCTATCTTTTTCTGATACTTCCTTAATAAGCAACCCTTTTTTGATAAGCCTATCTACTAGCGGTGTAATTGTTGCTTGCGTAATTCCTACTTTTTCGCTAATGGCAACAAGTGTTGGCTTCTGCCCTGTTTTATCATGATACTTCGCAACGAATGACATAACTGCATATTCACCCTTATGCAAATGAGCATCACGTGTCATCTTTGTTTTTACAATAGAGTGCATCTCTTTTTGTAGCTTGCTAATATTTTTGTCTAGCTTATTCATAGTCGTTTTCCTCATAATTACTTAGCTATACTAAATAATCACAAATGTCGCATTTGCCGACTTATTTGTCAACTATTTTGTGTTTAATATCACAATTATACATAAAATGTGGAAAAAATTAAAAAATTGCTTGAAAGGTTGCGAAAAATCTTTATATTATAATTCACGTTTATTTTACGTATTAGGAGGAGAAAATGGCGAAAGCAGAAATCGTAATTATTGATGAACGCTGTAAAGGTTGTGATATTTGTATCCAACTTTGCCCTACAAAAACATTAGCTATGAAAAATTTTAAAGCTATTGT
>CAYJIW010000105.1:4562-6169 GCA_964370335.1 uncultured Deferribacteraceae bacterium | reverse complement strand
ACGTTTTTGTTACTTTTTGCTACAAAAAGTAAATACGAAGTATACAAATGCACTAAACTATAATTATAAAATAATACAAAAACTATGAAACAGCGTTACCAAAAAATGAGAGTCGCACAAAAACATGTAATAATCATTATTTTACAATCGTAGCTTAAAACGTGGACTGCCACATTTCGCTAACGCTCAATTCGCAGAGACGTTTCTAATCCATGATATTTAATAACTTATTGATATTAAATGCTTATTTACGTCATTGCGAACGAAGTGTGGCAATCCATAACAACGTATAGTAACATTAACGTATAATCGTAGCCTAAAACATGGACATCCCCCGCCGTCGTTGTCACTCCGCCTTCGCTTTACTTCGCAGAGACGTTTATAGTCCATGATATTTAATAACTTGTTGATATATTTTCGTAAGTATATCGTTACACGTGTAGAATGTAGTGTTCTCGGTGTATTATTAAGGTATTTGGATTGTTAAGGCTCTATCATGTAATCTTGAGAGTCTTAACTCGTTTGGGGGGTGTGGGGGAATCGAAACCCCCACGTTTTTGTTACTTTTTGCTACAAAAAGTAAATACGAAGTATACAAATGCACTAAACTATAATTATAAAATAATACAAAAACTATGAAACAGCGTTACCAAAAAACGAGGGTCTAGCATCACCGTAAAATAATATTAACACATAATGGTAAGTAATAAACGAGGGTCTATACAACAACACAAAACAGCATTAACGTACTAAGTAAGTTGTACATGACAATGTAGCGTCAGCAAAATCTAAGATTATCAAGTTATCGCTTGAACTCTAAAATTCCCTTGCCAAAATTAATTAAATTTGTCATAATTTACTCACAACGCACAGGAGCAATAAATGTTCTTCAAGAAAAAAAACGTATCAGTAAATATTAGAAATATTAATAAAGTTATCGAAGCTAAATCAGGTACAAACTTATATCAATTTTTACTTAATGAAAATATCATATCGCAAACACTATGTAATGGATCTGGACAATGTGGCAGATGTAAACTTAGGTTCGTTGGCAACAATATCCCAAAACCTACTAGCAAAGAAGAACTTATTCTTGCACGCATCAGTATTGATAGCGGTTACAGACTTGCGTGCAGGCATAACATAAAAAACGATATCGAAATTGACGTCAGCGAAATGTCGTCCTTCAAATACGTGCAACAACCTGATGATGCTAACAATATCGACGATATACCTAGCGTTGAAGATACACAAAAAGCATATAGCGAAATGCAACAAAATAGTGAAACACCTACATATAAAGATACAGCGCCAGAAAAAGTCGAAACTGCTGAAACAATTAACGACGATGAAGAAAACACTATCACAGAACTTGATGATAGCCTACATGTTGATAACACGCTTGATGTACCTAAAATGGATGAGACCGTTTCTATATCTGAGTTTGAACCAATGCAAAAAGTACGTGCTGTCGATAGGGCAGATACTGAAGGCTCGTCCGATGGCATATTCATGATACAACTTAAAGATAGTGTTAGGCACTTTTGCTACTCTGCAGCACTTGATAATATCGTATCAGAAGGCACATCTGTCACAGATGAAACACT
>CAYJIW010000105.1:0-4552 GCA_964370335.1 uncultured Deferribacteraceae bacterium | reverse complement strand
TTATTGATAATAACCTCGTATCTGACTTTGTTCATGAAGTACTAAAAATTAAAGATATTGATAGAGTGCTGATGCTTATACCTTATAATAAAGATTATCCGTCGGAATCTTTTTATGAAATGGTTAAATATCACAGGTTTGAAGTTGGAACATTGCTTTGTGAAGTAATTATGCCATACGAAAACAATAAAGATATTGTTCGCTTTTTTAGGTTGCTAACTAGCGAAAAACATAATAAACAAAAAAGATTGATACTATCACTCGATATGCTGGATAGAATTTTTTATACAGATGAAACACTTATAGATATGCGTAGCACTGACCTTATGGAATATAACTTGTTTAATGTTAAACCGTATGGCACAAATAATATTACAGAAGTTGATAGCAATCTAGAAATAGTCGCTGTCGAAAAACAAGGCATGTCGCCTGATGGGATAGCGTTGCCAGCATTGTTAAATATAGTTAAAGTGTTGATAGCAAAAGGGCTTGTTGATAATAAATATAAACTGCGCCCACGCTCAGAATTGTTAAAGCAAAATGTAGACCTAGCACTAACAATAAAATTAGTTGGAAGCGGACAGCCAGAAGGTATATTCCTTTATAGAGATAGGTTTTCAGAAGTAGTTTTGACACAACATGAGCTTGATAAACTGTTCCAAATAAAATCGTTTATTCGCACAATCATATCGTACACACAAGAACGTGTTGGCGAAATAGATAAGCTTGCGTTCTATACATCTGTGAACTACGATAATATTATCAACTATATGATAGATTTAGGGTTTATACCAAAGAATTGTACAAACAAAGTCGCTTACTATCCGGGTGAATCAACTGTGCATGCAATCAAACTGTTTAGAGAGAAAAACTTTGAAACGTACATCAAAAACCATATGGATAACGTAAAAATCGTCCAACTTAAAGAAGATGGACGATTTCACGATAAAGCAAATGCGAATAATTTAATAATATAACATATTATCTATACTTTGAGATAACCCATAGTATTTTAAAATAATTGTCCAGTTCGCTTTTATTGTTGATTGTAATGTGTTCTTTTTTGTTGCTTTCGCTAATTAAGATAACTTTACCTTCATGATTGTAGTAACTAAAAAACTTTGAGTCCCTACCATTCTCGAAAATAAAATCACCGTCATTAAGCTCAACATCATTACATTTTGAACATACGATATAATCACCTTCTTTCGCTTGGTCAGATGGTAGATCTGTGTTAAGTTCAAAAATAAAAGCGTTGCTTTCTGGTTTTTTAACTTCAGATAAAAACAGTTTGCTGAAAGGAATTGTTATAGAATTAATTCCACGTTTTTTTGCATTAAGCGATGTAAATGGTACATTAATGATGTCTTCCCTAACCTTAGAACCGTAAGTGGACGATTTCTCTGATGTAGAGTATGTCTTTTTGTTTTGCTTTGAAAAATCAACATCAGCAAAATAGTTCAAATCGACACCGAGATATGTAGCCATCTCTGTAAGTAGCTCAATGCTAGGCTCTCTTTTGTCACTAATGTAGTTAGACAACCTAGATGGTGAAATATTAAGATATTTCGCCAAATCAATTTGCTTGCATTTGTTAAGCTTAATCAAATGCTTGAGTTTTTTCCCTGTCATGTTTCCCTCACCCTATGAGTAGTATTAAGATAGAATGTGTATAATTATAAAAAATAAAACGCATCTCTATTACTTATAGACACTATAACTTATAGAAATATAATTAGTCAATATAATTATTTGCATATGTCATAACCTATTTATTATAAAGTATATCAATACTTGTAGGCGTGATATTGCAACATATTAAGTAATAATATCTACACACACTTCTATAATTGTGTGACAAAGAGAAAAAGTATTAGTTCAAAATATATTTTAATATTATAACAAAATGAATAAGAGTTAGATAATACACGTAACGAATATCAACTAATAACAAAAATAATGAATGTATAAGGGTTTATTTGTTATGTCATTTTATACTATTTTATACTTGTAGGCATTAAGCAGTATGGTTTATGGAAAATATAACTCTTGTTTTGTATTGAACAACATAAATATATTGTATGTTAATATTATATGTTATCCATACAAATAAGACAATTTAAGTCTTAAAAAGTTCATTTTCGTTAAACATGCTTGACTATCTAGTTTTTGTGGATTATAAGTTAATATGGTAAAAAAGAATGTGAATAATACAGAGCCAAAACGAATAAATTGTTATGCTTGCAAGCACCACAGGATTACGTGGCAACCGACTCATCCATATGCTTGCCAAGCGCTAGGGTTCAAATCAAAGGTTATACCGTCACTTGAAGTTTTCAGAAACTCGGGTGAATCATGTCGTTTCTTCTCGCCAAAAAGCGTTGATAAGTAGTAATTAGCAATTGTTTCACGCAGTAATAATTCATTGATAACGCAAAACATCATTACCAGTAATTATTACTAATTGCTACATGATATTAGCTTATACGTAATTTTGACTCAATCAATTTTTATTTGCAATATTGATGATAATTAATACGCTGTTCTATGTTTCACAATGTCGGTTATTTTTAGATATTTCATATTTTAGCTATATTTATCAATATGTTAAATAGTTTTGTAAATAATGTTAAGTTTTGGTAAATTTATAGTTATCTTTATGTTATAATGTTTCACGCATATTTTATAAATCATTGCTAATATTGAATAAAAAAACGCTATTTTTTGTGAAACAATTATTGCTAACAATAAATTTTAATAAAAAAGCAATAAAATGGTTGCATATTTAATTTTTATGTATATAATGAACTTACATTCAATTTATGAGGAGGATGTTTAGAAATGAAAAAAGGTTTAATTTCTTTACTGATGGTTTTACTTGCTATCCCTGCGATGGCATTTGAGGTACCAATGGATGGTGACTCAAAACTTAACATCTACGGTTCTATCCGTATGGCTGCTTACTATGATGCAGCTACAACTAACTCTGGCGCTACTGGTGCTGAAGATGTAACAGTTGATCAACTACACTACCTAATGCAAGGTAACTCTCGTTTTGGTTTTAACTTCAAAATGGGTGGCTTCATGGGTAACGTAGAAACTGGATTTGTTCCAAATCCTGGTACTGGTACTTTAGGTTTCCGTCAATTATGGGGTGGATACCAATTCGAAAATGGCTTAAACGTTAAAGTTGGTCAACAAACTAACATAGCTGAAGGTCACTTAACTATCAGCGATATGTTCTGGACTGATAACGGTTTAGCTGGTTATGGTGCTGCTGCTTCTAAGCGTTCACCAATGATCAAAGTTGGCTTCATGGGCGCAACTTTAGCTATCATTGATAACACTAACGGTGGCGTAGCTGGAACTGTTGGTGGTTTAGCTTTAGATGCTGATGCTCAATTCTTACCACGTTTAGAATTAGCTTATGGCATGAAATTTGACATGGCTTCTTTCAAAGTATTTGGTGCTTATGAAGTACGTTCTTACAACGATGCAAATAACGCTATCTATAACTTAACTGGCGCTACAGTTGGTGCTTATGGTGACTACAAAGTTGCTGGCGTTACTATCAAATTGACTGCTTTCTGGGCTATGAACGGTGCTATGAACGGTACTGCTCAATCATTAACTGCTAATGGTGAAGCTACTGATTCTAGCTTATTAGCTGCTACTTTTGATGCTACTGAAGGTAAATTCAATAACACAACTTCTATCGGTGTTGCTGGTGAAGTTGGTTACATGTTCAACCCTATGTTCGGCGCTATCGTTGGTGGTGGTTTCCAAACTAACTCTAACGAAGGTTGGGGCGTAGATAACAAAGGTATCAACACTTTCGCAGTATTTGCTCAATTACCAATTAAATTCAACAAATACTTCTCAGTTAAACCTAACGTTGGTAACTACTCTGGTAGCTAAACAACAGAAGGTCAAACAGCAGGTACTTTATTAGCTGGTGCTCAAATCCGTATGGATTTCTAATCTAAGTTAAATTAGATTGATATATAAGGCTCTGTATTAATACAGAGCCTTTTTTTTATTTTAAATTTACGTGTCTTTTGCTCTAATACTTTGTTATTTATAAAAAATAATACTCATGTACCTTCGTTTTGTGTACACTCCGTTTATTTTTTATAAACTGCCTCGTCTTAGAACAAAATACATCGTAAATTATTTCGCAATCCCTCAATCGAGCACGTTTCTGTGTACACTCATTCGGGATTGCTCAAGCCGCCTAGCCAGAATAAAAAATACTTTATAAATTTTATGTGTCTTTTGCTTCAATACTGCGTTGTGTAAAAAACTGCTAAGTCATGTACGTTTCTGTGTACACTCCTGTCGCATACTTGAAACCCCCGTTGTCGTTGTCACTACAAAATTATGCTGTGGGTAATTATATCTTTAATAACAATTATTTAGGTCATTGCGAATGCGTAGCGTCCCGCGGTTGTTGTCACTACAAAATTATGTTATGGATAATTATATCTTTAATAACAATTATTTACGTCATTGCGAATTGCCAAAGGCAATGTGGCAATCCATGAGAACGTAT
>CAYJIW010000104.1:5975-6247 GCA_964370335.1 uncultured Deferribacteraceae bacterium | reverse complement strand
TGTCATCAATGAAGATGGCGTTATCATATATGAATCTAAACTTGCAACGCCTGAATATATACAAAAATTGTTGTGGAGAGAGTAAAAATGACTGATTTTTTTAACAAAGAAGATATACGTGATGAATACGACGTAGTTATACTAGGCGCAGGACCTGCTGGCTGTTCTGCTGGGATATACGCAGCTAGAGATGCATTATCTGTTATAATTTTAGAAACAAAGTTTCCGGGTGGTAACCTAGCACTTACGGAAAGTATCGAAAACTATCCCGG
>CAYJIW010000104.1:5483-5965 GCA_964370335.1 uncultured Deferribacteraceae bacterium | reverse complement strand
TTTAACGCTTGAAGAAGGCAAAAAATTAAAGCTAAATCTATTATACTTGCTACAGGTTCACGCCCTAAACCACTTGGTGCATTACATGAAGACCAATTTATTGGTAAAGGAATATCATTTTGCGCTACTTGCGATGCGAACTTTTATCGTGGTAAGGAAGTCGTTGTTGTTGGTGGTGGCGATTCTGCGCTTGAGGAAGGTTTATACTTAACTAGATTTGCATCTAAAGTAACATTAGTTCATAGACGTGACGAATTTAGAGCAGCTAAAATTATCCAAAATCGTGCATTTGCTAATGAAAAAATTACTTTCGTAACATCTCATGTTGTTACTGAATACTTAGGCGATGGCAAAATATCAGGCGTACGTGTAAAGCATGTTGAAACTGAAGAAGAACAAACAATCGCATGCGATGGTGTATTCTTATTTGTAGGTTGGGATGCTAATACAGAATTCTTAAACGGAATGATAGAATTATCACC
>CAYJIW010000104.1:0-5473 GCA_964370335.1 uncultured Deferribacteraceae bacterium | reverse complement strand
TACAGGGTTTGTTAAAGCTGATGAAACTACAGAAACAAATATACCGGGCGTTTTTGCAGCTGGTGACGTACGTAAAAAAGACTTAATGCAAGTTATAACAGCGGCATCAGATGGCGCAGTATCAGCTAAAATGGCTGATAGGTATATATCAGAACACTTTTAATGGTAACAAAATTATATATAGTTGGCACACCTATCGGTAACCTTGGCGATATTTCCAAAAGGGTTACCGATACGCTAACTCTATCAGACATTATTTTTGCCGAAGATACACGCTCTGCAATGGCGTTACTAAACCACTTAAACATCAAGAAAAAAATTATTTCATACCACAAAGATAACGAACTATCTGCAACAAATAAAGTTATACAACATATCGAAGATGGTAATATTGTATCGCTAGTTAGTGAAGCAGGTATGCCGACAATATCTGACCCCGGCTCTACACTTATTAAATCTGCTATAGAAAATAATATAAAATTTGAAGTTGTACAAGGTCCTGTTGCCTTTATTCATGGGCTTATATCATCAGGATTTGCTGGTGGAAATTTTTATTTTCATGGTTTTCTACCGCATAAAAATAGCGATAAAAAGAAAGAGATTGATAAACTATTAAATATCAACTGCCCTATCATCTTTTATGAATCGCCACACCGCATTAAAGATACTGTTGCACTACTTTTAGACTATTTTCCTACCCCAATAGCTGTTAGTAGAGAATTGACTAAGCTGCATGAAGAAACAATTTATATCAACACTATTGATGATATTGAAAATATAAAAGTTAAAGGCGAGTTTGTTGTCACAGTCAACAACCATAAAATCATAACAGATGACGCTGAAAAACAATCTATAGACTATAATAAACTTGTAGATGAGTTGCTTTCAGAAAATATATCACAAAAAGACATTACAAAAGTATTAAAATCGCTTGGAATGAAGCGTAACGATGCTTATAAACTTGTGTCATCAAAGCAAATTTAGTTTATATGCTATTGACAACCAATATATAATATTATACATTTATTAAAATCTTTGAGAGGTATAATATGAAAAAATTTCGTGTAATGATGCTATCATTTGTAGTTGTTTCTGCAATGATGTTATCTGGTTGTGCAACTGCTATGTCACCACTAGGTTATGCATTAGTAACAACTGTTGATACGCCATCAGCTGTTACATCTAACAAAATCGGTAGTAAAACTGGACAAGCTGTTTGTCAAAACATTTTAGGTATTATTGCTATGGGCGATTGTTCACTAACAAACATTGCAAAAACTAATGGTATTACAACAATATCAACTGTTGATACTAAAATTGAAAACTATATTGGATTATATGCTAAATATACTGTAACTATCACAGGCGAATAATATTACTAGGTAGCTGAAATATCGGCTACCTATAAATTTCTAATAATTCCATAAATCACAATACCACACAACATTATTAACACAGAGTTATAAGTCATTTTTTTGCGTGCTATCGTTTCTTTTGTCAATATATCTAGTTTCTTTTTATTCTCGTCATTAACATTATTCTTTATAGTTTCTACAATATCACTAAAATTATCGGTATGCGATGTAACTACAACTGTAGCTTTAGTATCGTTTAATATTATCGCCCATCTAGCGAAAGCAGTCACTACATAAACATAATCTACCGACGATAAATGTACGCTTTTAGTACCAAATAACGACTTTGAATACAGCACGTCATTATCAAGTGAAACACGCCTTACAAGCGCAGAAACGATAAGTGATAGTATAATAGCATCAATAATAATTAGTATTGGGATACTAACAAACTGCTCTAAATTTTCTGGCATAAAAGTATAATATACCATTAATAAAAGCAACACGCCTTGTAATATAATATGAGTTTTTGTTGTGCTAAAACTTTTCAAAATTTACCTCTATAAACATTTTATCAAATAATTCTGGATCGCTCGCAATTAAGCCACTCATAATTACGTAAAATGCTGTTACGTTTTTGATATTTAGGTTTACTAACGAACTAATAACTGATGAACGATAATCCTCGCCATAACTTTCAATATATGAACTTAAAACACCTTCAAGGCGTGGTTCGTTATAATTTACTAAGAAATATAATAATTTATAGAATAATGCGGTCTGGTCTTCATAAGCAGACCTATCAAGCGAGCCGTAAGATGCCTCTGCGTTGACAAAGTCACGTGCCCATATAAAATAGTATAACGAAACTTTATATAGCTCTAAGAAGCTAAAATCAATGTTAGATGCAAGCTGTAAATATCTAAGCCCTGATTGAAGATTATCTTCAAACATGCTCACATAAACCATATCTTTCAAATAGACTTGGTCTTTTGCAAACTTTTGATTAATTGTTAAGCTTGGTTTAATACCATTTTTCATCAACACATACATTTTAGCTATTTCGTAATATCTATCATCGTTGACTAATGTATTCGTTAATCTTGGGTTATCATCAATTTCTATTAATTCTGCAACTGCTGGTGCTCTAAAAACTGGTGAATTTTTCATTGTGCTTAGTAATGCTACATCTTTAGTCTCAGTATATTGCATAAATGTATCAATAGTTTGTACATAAGCATCATCAGATGATACTAAGTTGTTCGCTTCTGTTCTCCTATCAAATCTATCACTAGCCAAAGTAGCCAGATAGTAATATCTAACAGTATCTAGTTTTGGTTCAATACTATCGTTAATTTCAGCAGCAAGCAACCTTCTAGCAGTTTCAAGGTTTTGTAATGTAAGGTCAATATTTCCTCGCCTGTAGTGAACAAGTGACATACCTAAATATGCGTATGGGCTACTTTCTCTAACGGCTATAGCGTTTTCAAAAGAGCGCATAGCGTTAACATTATCACCAATGTTAAAGTATGCTACACCTTGGTTAAATATAGCCTCTGGCGTATTAGGTAAGTGTTTAATTGCTTCATTAAATTTTTCAATAGCATCTTCAAATTTGTATGTATAAAATGCATCAAGTCCTTCATTATTTCGTTTAGTTCCTTCTAGTCTGTTTGTAGCATTTTGACGTTCAGACTCTTTCAAAACAGAACGTCCTACAACTAAAAATTGAACAACTTCATCAGGCTCTAAAAATAATGGGTACATCATCATTGAAGCTATATCAAACTCGTTACCATCAAAGCCAAAAGTATAACTCATATCAACAAGTTGTGGTACAAGTGAGTATTTAAAATTTGGTGTTCTGGTATAGATAAATGCACTGTCTTGATACTTATTTGTAATTGCAAGTAACTCGTTAGTATCACGTAAGTTCCAAGCAACAACGAGCTTATACCAAAATGTGTCGTATTGTGTTGCGTCCATTTTTGCAGTATATAGTTCTGCTTCGGAATAGCGTTTATCAATAATTGCTAAAAATGTTTTATAAGAATAATAATCATGCCCTGCTGATTCTGGCACTTTATCAAGTGACTGGCTAGCAAGCTTATAATCGCTAAGGCTAAGATAATAAACTGTCCTTGCAAGATTGAGCCAACCGTTATTTTTATTATTGAAAATTAATGATTTTACAGGCGCAGCTGATTCAGTAAAGAGTGCCAAATATTTTGTATAGTAATAAAGCGTAATATCATCTTTAAACTTATTATATGCTGCCTTGATAAAATTACCACCCTCAATAAGTTTGCTTGCCATTATTAATACTTCATAGTTGAGTACGTAAAGTGTAACATCATCAGGATATTGTTGTAATAATGTCGCTAACTCGTCAAGTGCTTCATTAAATAAAGATAAGTTAATATACGCTGTAATTACCCTAATTTTATAATCTTTTGTAGGGTTTGTGCGAAGTAACGTATTTAAAACTTCAATTTCATCATCGTATTCGCCCATATCTGATAATAAGTAAGCAAGTTTATTATACCCTTCTTCTGTAGCCCCGTTAGAGTAAAAAGCATCCATAGCAAGTCTTGAAGCAACCACATTGTCTTTAAGTTTGTAATATGCATACGCAAGGTTGTAATAAATAGGAAAGTCTTTATCATCAATACTTTCAAGTATGTCTACACCATCTAAATACTCGCCTATACTAATTAAAAAGTTGGCATAGTTTGAACGAACAAAATCAGAATTAGGTGCAACTTCTAGTGCTTTATTATAGTAGAATGCTGCTTGAGAAGTATTGTTTTGTCTAAGTGATATATTTGCCATATCGACATAGACACGTGGCGATTTATTAGTGTAGATTATTTGTGAAATATACTTTTCTGCTTCTTCAATTTTTTCTTGTTGTGCTAGCACCGCAACTAAGTTCATAATTGCTTCATCAAAATTTGGCTCTGCAGCAACGGCTTCTCTAAAGTTTTGTTCAGCTTTTGCAATATCGCCTAGCAGATAATAACTAACGCCGATATTATATAGTGCAAGTGCTTTATTTTTTTGTTGTGCCTGTGAATAGTAATCAATAGCGGTGCTAAAATTACCCTCAACAAAGTAGATGTTACCTTCGCTAATTTGTTCATCATCACTAAGTGCGATAGTTTCAATAGATAAACCATCAGTCATATTATCTTGTGAAATAGACGTTTTTTTATTACAACCAACAGTAGAAATTATTGTTAATAAAACAAAAAATAGTAAAGTAACCTTCTTCACAGCCACCACCTTTGTATAATAAAAACATTTTACACAATTTGAAATGATATTCAACAAACATCATCAATTTTGCAGAAAAATTGTCATATATCATAATTATATAATGAAAGTAATTAATTGGCAATCTTAAAGTTTATCGTCGTTCATATCGACACCGATATTTGATAGCCCATCTGCAACTTTATTTTCGTTTCTGGGTACATGTTTGATAGTGTAGTTTATTGAGTTAAGTATTTTGATTAGCGATATAAATAGCGGTTTAAGCTTCTCATCTTTAACTTTATATTCGCCTTTGACTTGTTTAACAATTAGCTCAGAATCTAAGAAGAAGCTAACATGTTCTGGTTTAAGTTCAACAACAGCTTCGGCAGCCTTTAAGACTGCCGTATATTCAGCTATATTGTTTGTTGTAATGCCTAATGGAATTGCTTTTTCAAGCACTATTTCCATTTTTTCATCATATATGACATAGCCAGCACCTGCACGTCCAGGATTACCTTTCGATGCACCGTCAGAGTAAACGCTATACTTCACTACTTAGCTTCCTCTGCTGGTGGTGTTGGTTGCACATAATAAAGAATACGTTGGCAATGCGGGCAGCTATAAATAGCCTTATCTCTCTTAACATCAACGTATAATTGTGGCGGAATATGCATATAACAAGCATGACATACTTCATCTTTAACTAATGATATACCGATATTGTTTCTGTGTTGTCTAACACGTTCATACTTCATTAGTAAGCTTTTTTTAATTTTACCAGCAAGTTCTTGCCTATCAGTGATAAGTTTTTGAAGTTCTTCGTTTAAATCTTTATCTTCGTTAACTTTAGAGCTATTAAT
>CAYJIW010000103.1:0-6251 GCA_964370335.1 uncultured Deferribacteraceae bacterium | reverse complement strand
GAGCGCAACCTTGCCAAGGTTGAGGTCGCGGGTTCGAGCCCCGTCACCCGCTCTTTAATTAATTATTCTTTAATGTTTCCATATTTAAAAGGAGTTTGTGATGAAAGTTCAAGTAAATGATGCTGAAAATTCTCAAAAGGAGCTTATCGTTGAATTACCTTACGAAAGCTTTGCAGATACTGTAGAAAAAGAGCTTGTTAAGTTATTACCTACAGTTAAAATACCGGGATTTCGTCCGGGTAAAGCACCAAAAGATGTTGTAAAAAAACAATACGAGCATAAAGTTCGTTCAAACGCTATCGAAAGGCTAATAAATGACGCTATTCGTGACGCTATGACTTCTAATGGTATTATGCCACTTTCTCAACCAAATGTTTACGATGTTGAGTTTGATGAAGACAAACCTATAAAATTTAAAGCAAAAGTAGATGTATTCCCATCAGTTGAACTTAATAAATACAGCGGTAACGATTTTGAATGTGTTGAAGTTAGCATTACTGATAAAGATATTGATAACTCTATCGAGTCATTACGTCAAAACAACATGACATACGAACTTGTTAAAAATCGTAAAGTTGTTAAAGATGGCGATATTGCTGTTATTGACTTTGAAGGCAAGCTTGACGGTGTAGCATTTGATGGCGGTACTGCTAAAGAGTTTTCTTTAAATATTGGTAGTGGCCAGTTTATTCCGGGCTTTGAAGATGGCGTTATTGGCATGAAAATTGGCGAAAAGAAAGATATTCCTCTTACTTTCCCAAAAGAATACCAAGCAGAAAATTTAGCTGGCAAAGAAGTTATCTTTACAGTTAAACTGCACGAAATAAAAGAAAAAGTTATGCCTGAACTAGATGAAGCATTTGTTAAAACTATTGACCCTAATAGCTCTACAATTGAAGAACTCAAAACTAGACTTAAAAAAGGTTTAACTGCTGACTATGCTAACCGTGTAAAATTTGAATTGTTCAGCTCTATGCTTGTACAAATCGTTGCAGATAATCCTTTTGATGTTCCTTACTCTTTTGCAAAAGAGCAAGCTGAGCGTATGGCATACCAAAGCATGACACAATTCTACCAAATGGGACTTGACCCAGAACAAGTTGGTATTACTTTTGACATGATGGTTGAACGCCACATCGAAGATGCTAAAGAGCAAGTTAAACAAGCTTTAGTTATCAATGAAATAGCTAAAAAAGAAGGCATCGTTATTGAAGAAGCCGATATTGATAAATTTTTAGGACACCATGCTGATATTCAAGGCAGACCTGTTGAAGATCTTAGAAAAGAAGTTGAAGCACAAAACATGCTTGAAAGCTTGAAAAATGACATACTAAGCCAAAAAGTACGTGAGTATCTAGAAAGCGTTAATAGCGTTAAAACTAAGAAAATGACTAAAGATGCTTACGATAAAGCTCAACAGCCTAATAACGAAGCAGAACCTGAAAAAAAACCTGCTAAAAAAGCTGCGCCTAAAAAGAAAGCAGAAGATAAAGCTGACGATAAGCCAGCAAAAAAAGCTGCTCCTAAAAAGGCTACAACAAAAACAGCTGCAAAAGCTAGTGATGATAAACCTAAAGCTACTCGCAAGAAAAAGAGCGATTCAGCGGAGTAATTAAATATGAGCTACTACGTACCATACGTTATTGAACAAACTGCTAGAGGCGAACGCTCTTATGACATTTATTCTAGATTACTAAAGGATAGAATTATCTTCCTAGGTAGCGAAATAGATGATACAGTAGCAAATGTAATATGTGCACAGTTATTGTTTTTAGAAGCTGAAGACCCAGAAAAAGATATTATGTTATACATAAACTCTCCCGGTGGTGTTGTTACTGCGGGGCTTGCAATATTTGATACAATGAACTATATCAAGTGCGATGTGTCTACTATATGTCTAGGTCAAGCAGCTAGCATGGGTGCATTTTTACTTGCTGCTGGTGCTAAAGGCAAGCGTTTTGCTCTACCTAACGCACGCATTATGATACACCAACCTTCTGGCGGTTCTAGAGGGCAGGCTACTGATATTATGATACAATCTAAGGAAATACAGCGTTTAAAAGATAGCTTAAACGCTATACTTGCAGAAAAAACAGGACAAAAAGTTGAAAAAGTTACAGAAGATACTGAACGTGACTTTTTTATGAGCAGTCTTGAAGCTAAAGATTACGGGCTGATTGATACAGTAATAGAAAAGAAATAATATATCGGTCGTCTGTGGACGACCGATTTTTTTTAATATCTTACTTGCATTAGTTAGGTATTCAATATATAATATATATCGTAGGAGTATATTGTTATGATTTCGACATATAATAGAGGTGGAAAATGTCTATAACAAAAGATAATTTACGCTGTTCGTTTTGCGGCAAAGGGCCAGATGAAGTAAACAAGCTCTTTTCTGGCAAAGTTGATGGCACTTATATATGTGATGTGTGTGTTGGTTTGTGTAACGGAATTATCCATAACAACCAATATGCTGATGGTGCTTTTGAAAATGATATATTAGCTGGTGATAACGGTAGTGAACTACCTACGCCAGAAGAATTACACAGGCACCTTGACGAATATGTTATTGGGCAAGACTATGCAAAGCGCATACTAAGTGTTGCTGTTTATAACCATTACAAACGTATAAAACATGGAACTAAAGGCGACGTAGAGCTTGAAAAAAGTAATATTTTATTACTAGGGCCTACTGGTACTGGTAAGACATTGCTTGCACGTACACTTGCAAGGTTGTTAAATGTTCCTTTCGCTATTGCAGATGCTACAGCACTTACAGAAGCTGGCTATGTTGGCGAAGATGTTGAAAATGTTGTACTAAAACTTGTACAAAACGCTGATAACGACATCGAAAGAGCAGAAAAAGGTATCATATTTATTGATGAAATAGATAAAATATCTAAAAAAGGTGATAGTCCATCTATCACTCGTGATGTATCTGGCGAAGGTGTACAACAAGCGTTGCTAAAAATTATTGAAGGCACAACAGCAAACGTACCACCGCAAGGCGGACGCAAGCACCCTAACCAAGAATATATCCCTGTTGATACTACAAATATTTTATTTATTTGTGGTGGCGCATTTGATGGCTTAGAAAAGATTATCAAACATAGGGTAGCAAAGAAAACTCTTGGATTTGATGTTGCTAACGAAAATAAAGAAAAAACTAATAACGACATGAAACGTGTTGAACTATTAGCTAAAATGGAACCAGATGATTTAGTTAAATATGGTCTTATCCCAGAATTTGTTGGCAGGTTGCCAATATTTGCATCGCTTGACGAACTTGACGAAGAAGCACTCGTTCGCATACTTGTAGAGCCTAACAACTCATTAGTAAAACAGTATGAAGCAATGCTTGGATTTGACGATGTTAAGCTTACTTTTACACAAGGCGCATTGCATGCTATTGCAAAGTTAGCTATAAAACGTAAAGCTGGCGCAAGAGGTCTTCGCTCTATTTTAGAAAACTCTATGCTAGATATTATGTACAAAATACCTTCTATGCAGGGTGTAAAAGAATGTATAATAAATGAAGAAGTAATTACCGACTCAGCTGAGCCAATTCTTATCAAGGAAGAGCAACAAGAAACGGCATAAGTTTAAACTATAATAAAATATTAATTCATTACTTTACCTTGATGATTTAACTGGATTAATTGGAGTTCACTTTGAACCGAAAAGAACAATACACTGTTATCCCGCTTAGGGACGTTGTGGTTTTTCCACACATGATTATACCAATTTTTGTTGGTAGGCCTCGTTCGGTTAAAGCGTTACAAATTGCTGACGAAGCAGATAAAAGGTTGTTTCTATCATTGCAAAAAGAAGCAACAACAGATGACCCAGATATAAATGATTTGAATACAATAGGTGTAACTGCAGATATCTTGCAAGTTTTAAAACTACCTGATGGCACTGTTAAAGTGTTGGTTGAGGGTAAAGATAGGGCAGTTATGGATACGCTTAGGCTAGAAGATGATTGCTATATTGCAGATGTTGAAATAATAGCTGATAAAGAGCCTATTAGCGAACAAGTACCTGTATTACGCCAGATGTTATTAAAAACATTTGAAAACTATAGTAATACAACTAAACGTATTTCGCCTGATTTGATGAAAAATATTGTATCAGAAGAAAATATTATACGTCAAACTTACTTAATAGCGTCTAATTTAACGCTTAAAGCACACGAGTTACAATCGGTGCTTGATGTATCAGACTTTATTGCACGTATGGAAAAAGTTGTCGAGCTTATGCAAACAGAAATGGAAGTTTTGAAGCTAGGCGACAAAATTAAGCAACGTGTTAAAACTCAAATGTCTAAATCTCAAAGAGAGTATTATCTGAACGAACAGATGAAAGCTATCCAAAAAGAGATGGGCAAAGGCGACGATTACAAAGCTGATATTGAAGAAATTGAACAGAAAATTAAAGATCTAGATATGGATAAGCACGTTCGTGAGCGTGCAGAACGTGAACTTAAAAAAATGAAGTTGATGCCTCAAATGAGTGCTGAAACTACTGTCGTTCGTAACTATCTTGATTGGATAACAAGTTTACCTTGGAAAACTCGTACAGAAGATTGCCTAGATATTTTAAATGCTGAAAGTATCCTTAACAGAGATCATTTTGGACTTGATAAACCAAAAGAGCGTATATTAGAGTTCTTAGCGGTTAGAAAACTTGCAGAATCAATTAAAGGGCCTATTATCTGTTTTGTTGGTCCTCCGGGTGTTGGTAAAACTTCGCTTGCACGTTCAATAGCTGATGCACTAGGGCGTAAGTTTGTACGTGTCAGTATGGGTGGCGTGCGTGATGAAGCTGAAATTAGAGGGCATAGGCGTACTTATATTGGTGCATTGCCGGGCAAAATTATTCAATCTATGAAGAAAGCAGGTAGCATGAACCCTGTATTTCTACTTGACGAAATTGATAAGCTTAGCTCTGATTATCGTGGTGACCCTGCTTCTGCTTTATTAGAAGCGCTTGACCCAGAGCAAAATAAATCGTTTATGGATCACTATCTTGAAGTTGAGTACGATTTGTCTCAAGTATTTTTTATTACGACAGCAAATACTACTGAAACGATACCATCGCCACTTTTAGATAGAATGGAAGTTATACGTATTCCGGGCTACACTACGCAAGAAAAGCTTAATATTGCGGAGAGTTTCCTTGTACCAAAACAGTTAAAAGAACATAACGTATCTACTGAAAAAGTAGAAATTGATAAACAAGCGTTACTAGAATTGGTTGAGTTTTACACTAAAGAAGCTGGCGTTCGTAACCTAGAACGTGAAGTAGCATCTGTAATACGTAAATCTGTTAAGCGTATTGTATCAGATGAAAGTATTGAACATATTGATATTGACGATGCGCTTGTTAGAGAATATTTAGGGCCTAGAAAATATAAGTCTGGTAGCGTTTATGAAGATGAAGAAATCGGAGTTGCTACAGGGCTTGCATGGACACAGTATGGCGGCGATATTCTGCAAATAGAAGTTGCACTTTTTGAAGGCACAGGTAAACTTATGGTTACAGGACATCTAGGCGATGTTATGCAGGAGTCTGCAAAGATTGCTTTATCCGTTGTAAAAAGCTGTGCATCAAAAGTTGGCATCCCGGCATACAAGTTTAAAGAATTTGATATACACTTGCACGTACCAGAAGGCGCTGTTCCAAAAGATGGTCCATCGGCAGGTATCACAATGGCTGTTGCAATAATTTCTGCATTATCTGAGCGTAAGGCAAACTGTAAAATTGCTATGACTGGTGAAATTACATTACGTGGCAAAGTGTTACAAATTGGTGGCTTGAAAGAAAAGGCGCTTGCAGCACACCGTGCAGGTATCAGAACGGTAATAATTCCTCAAGAAAACGAAAAAGACTTGACGGAAATACCTATTGATGTTAAAAATGAACTCATATTCAAGCCTGTTTCAACATTTGATGAAGTTATGGAGCTTGTTATTGAGCAACCGCCTATCCACATTAAAGGCTCTAGCGAGCATTGCACAGATGAGGGCAGGTTATTAACTAGCTAGTATATTTTGCCATGATTAGTACAGTTACTATCTAGTTTGTTTGGTGGCATTTGCTACCTGTATGTTTGGTTAAACACCTTTATTAAGGGTTTAATATAAAAAATTTATGAAAGTAGGTGATCCGCTTGGCTGTTAACGCGATAGTTAGAGTGGACGGCGACAATGTCGATCAGGCATTGAAACTTTTAAAAAAGAAAA
>CAYJIW010000102.1:0-6290 GCA_964370335.1 uncultured Deferribacteraceae bacterium | reverse complement strand
TTATCATGTCGATGACGCATTAATAATTGATGATGTAATCGGCTTGAGAACGAGGCGGCTTCGAGAACTTGCGAGCGAGTGTACACGCTGGTACATGACGAGCAAGTTCGAGAAACAACAAAGTTATCATGTCGATGACGCATTAATTAGTCGGCTTGCGTTTAATAGTGCTAGCAACGCCACCCCCACATCGCCGAACACTGCTTCCCACATCCCTGCTATGCCAAAAAAGCCTAACACAATAAATAAACCTTTAACACTCAACGCAAATATAATATTTTGCCAGATAATTGTTTTAGTTTTTTTAGCAATATCAATAGCTGTGCCAATTTTTGTTAACGAATCATTCATGATAACTACATCAGCCGTTTCTATCGCTGCATCTGTACCTATACCGCCCATAGACATACCAACATCGGCAGCAGCTAAAACAGGTGCATCGTTAATGCCATCGCCAACAAATATTATCTTACCATCTTTAGCGTACTTGCTTTTTAGTTTTGCAAATATGCTTGCCTTATCTTCTGGCAACAAATCTGTATATATTTCATCTACGTTTAAATCTTTCAATACTAGATTGCTTGCATTTTCGTTATCGCCTGTCAACACTGATATATGCGCTATCCCTGACGATTTCAGCTCAGCTATTGCTTGCTTGCTATCTGGTTTTATTTCATCGCTAACGAGTATGTAGCCAAGGTATTTATTATCAACTGCGATATGAGCAATAGCACCACCATCAGCTGCACAAAACTGTTCTGCGTGTTCAATATTATACTTATGCAACAATTTATCGTTACCAGCTAATATTTCTACACCGTTATAGTTGGCACGTACACCATGTCCGCTTATTTCTTCGTATTCTGATATTGCGTTTATGTCGAACGGTTTACCATATTCACGCACTATAGACTTTGCTATCGGATGGTTAGAGCGACTTTCAGCGATAGCTGCATATTGTAGCAAATCATCTTTTGTAACATCAGCTACATTATTTATTTCTGCGACGTTAAAAACGCCTTTCGTAATTGTTCCTGTTTTATCTAACACTATCGCTTTTACGTTTGATAACGCTTCAAGGTAGTTTGCACCTTTCACAAGTATTCCATTGCGAGAGGCAGAGCCAATGCCACCAAAATAACCAAGCGGAACACTAACAACCAACGCACATGGGCAAGATACAACAAGCACAACTAATGCCCTATATAACCACTCGCTAAACGTACCAAAGTTCAGCAACGGTGGTAAAATTGCAATTAATGACGCTATAGCAAATACGACAGGTGTATAATATTTTGCAAATGTTGTGATAAAGCTTTCAGTTTTTGCCTTGTTTGCGCTTGCGTTTTCTACTAAGTCTAGTATCTTTGATACTGACGACTCGCCAAATAGCTTTGTAACCCTAACCTTTATAAGCCCATTGATATTGAGTGAGCCAGCAAGCACTTCATCGCCTACGTTGACGCTAACAGGTAGCGATTCACCAGTTAATGCACGTTTATCGACACTCGTTTTACCGCTAACAATAACGCCATCTAACGCAATTTTCTCGCCTGCTTTTACTAAAATTATATCGCCAACTTTTACATCATCTGGTGATTGCGTTTCAACATCTTCCCCAACATAGACGTTTGCATAATCTGGTCTAACTTCTACTAAGCTTTGTATAGAACGTCTTGATTTGTTAACTGCTAAATCTTGGAAGTATTCGCCAATGTTATAAAATAACATAACTGCAACAGCTTCCGTATTTGCACCAACAGCAAACGCTGCAAGCGATGCGAACGTCATCAAGAAATTTTCGTCAAATATTTCACCCTTCATAATATTTTTTATCGCTGTAGTAATAACGCCCCTGCCAGCAATAATATATAATGCTACTAATGCAACTAACGCGACCTTTGTAACTGTAGCGTTATTAAAAAATTCATAGAAATACGTAGCGACAGCAAACGATGCTACCAATATTACAATTTTTATTAGCTCGCCTTTCGTATCAAATTCTTCATCTTTATAGTCTTTAGCGTCTACAATTTCTACTTCTTCATGTGCGTACAACTCTTTTTTGACAGCTTCTAAGTCCACAGTATCAATTATCAAACTGTTTGATGCAAAAAGAACTTTTGCAGATTTTACGTAATCTAGCTTGTTCAAACTTTCTTCGATAGATTGCGCACAGTTAGCACAATCTAGATTTTTCAACTTATACTTCTTCATCCCTATCCCCTTTTACTCATTTATATAGTCAAAGCCCATTTGTAATATGCCATTAATATGGTTATCATCTAGGCTATAAAATACATTTTTGCCAACTTGCCTTGTCTTTACAAGTCTTGATTGCCTAAGCAACCTCATTTGTTGCGAAACAGTCGATTGTTTCAAACTTAGTATTTCGCATAAATGTTGTACGCATAGCTCGGTAGTACCAAGCGCCAACAATATCTTCAACCTTGTTTTATCGCCAAACACTTTAAAGAACATCTCTAGCTGGTTAGCTTGCTCATCATTAGGTTGTTTGCTTAAAACAAGTTGCATAGTTTCATCTGTAGTACATCTTTCAACGCAAATATTATCCACACTTTCACCTCATCATATTATCATATCATCATGCAATGGTACGATAATATATAATAATCTACTTGTCAAGCATAAAAAATTAGCATATATTTATTATCATGAGCAGAAAACTACATATTTTAATTATCGAAGACGAACCGAAAGTTGCAGAAACTATTAAAGCCTATATTGAGAATGATGGCTACGAAGCTTCGCATGCTTTGTTTGGTTCTGTCGCTTTAAACATTTTTAAAGAAAAGCAAATTGACCTTGTTATACTTGACTTAATGTTGCCTGATATGGCTGGCGAAGATATTTGCACTACTATACGCAAATCTTCTGATGTACCTATCATAATGCTTACCGCAAAAAAGTCTGAGGAAGATAGAGTTAAGGGGCTTAATATCGGTGCTGACGATTACCTCGTTAAACCGTTTTCTCCACGTGAGCTTATGGCACGTATTAAAGCAATCTTTAGGCGCTATGGTGCAGATGTCGCACAAAACAATATTGTTGATTATGCTGGCAAACTTACTATTGATTATACAGATTTTAAAGTGTTTAAAAATAAATCAGAAGTTATTTTAACGCCAAACGAGTTTAAAATATTGACGTTTTTAAGCAAAAATGCTGGCAGATATTACTCACGTGAGCAACTTATGGAAGGCGCACTAAACGCATCGTCTGACACTTACGATAGAGCTATCGACTCGCACATAAAAAATATTCGCCACAAGATTGAAGATAATCCTAAATCGCCTAAATATATTATCACTCAATACGGTTACGGTTATAAATTTGAAGGCGGAAAATAGTGAAATTCAACCTTAGCATAAGAAAACAGTTTATTTTTCTGTTTCTCTTGATAATGTCTATCTCACTAATATTTCTTACATTAATTTTGCGTGCCGCTGTTGGTAAAACATTTTCTGACTTTATGTGGAGCGAACAAGCATCTGCACATGGCGACGTTGTTAGATACCTTGAAAATTACTATGCATCATTCGGCACTTGGAACGGTTTTGACGGTACAAGATTGGGCGACGCCGCTAAAAAGTCACTTACATACTACACGCTATACTCTATTCATAACCAACTTATCTGGAGTACAGAAACAGACCTTGAACCATGTTGCGATAACCCAGACCACAAATATTATCGTGATGTTCACCCTGTCATATATCAAGGCGCAATGGTTGCGAAAGTTAGCATTGGACAATACACAGACCACCTTACATCGCCAGAAAATATAGCATTTCAGCAAAGTTTGTCTTTCGGTATTGGTATATCGCTACTTTTATCATTAATAATTTCGCTATCGTTGGCGTTGATGCTTGCATCTAGGCTTTCTGCGCCTATAAAGGTACTGCGTGAGGCTGCCGATAAAATGAGTAAAGGTAACCACGGATTTCAACTAGATAATACTTCATCTATCAACGAAATACAAAGTTTAACAGACTCTATCAACCATTTGAGCCAATCGCTACTTGAGCAAAAAAACATGCGAAAAATTCTTACGAAAAGCGTATCACATGAACTACGCACACCATTAAATGTTATGCAAAACCAACTGGAAGGCATGATAGATGGCATATTGCCAAACGATAGCGCTAGATTAGAGGGCGTTCTTAACGAAATTAACCGCTTAACATCGTTGATAGGCGAGCTTGAAAAAATTACTGAAATTGAATCAGATGAGTTTACACCAGCTATGGAAAACATTGATTTATCTAGCTTTGTGACACAAGTTGTTTCTGGGTTTGAGGGTAGCTTTAGCCGTAAAGATGTCGAGCTTGTTGTTGAGCTGACAGACTCATTACAAATTACAGCTGATAAAGATAAATTGACGCAACTACTTATTAATATAATATCTAATGCATATAAATTTACAACTACAGGTAGCGTTACAGTAAAAACGTATGTTGAGAACGAACATAATGTTTTTGAATGTATTGATACTGGTATCGGTATCGCAAAAGCTGATTTAGATAGAATTTTTGAACGCTTTTACCGTGTAGAACAATCAGGTAACAGGCAAACAGGCGGTGCTGGGCTTGGGCTAGCAATAGCTAAAAAGATAGCTGATGCACACAAATGGAAAATCGTTGTAAATAGCGAACTAGATAAAGGTACATCGTTTAAAATTATATTCTAGTTTAACGTGTACAATACATGTTGGATTTTTCCGTCATTGCTAATTGTCTATACAAGTATAAAAGCAATGTTGCAATCTATTCTTACGTGCATTTGCTTATCTCTACTAATTTATATTTCCTATTGAAAAATTGACACCAACAATATATATTATTGATAACTTTAAAAAGAGGTAAAAATGAAAAAACTTAATTTAATATTTATGGCGCTTTTAATGGCATCAATGTTTATGCTATCAGCATGTAGTGATGATGGCAGTGGTAGCACAGGTGGTATTATTATCCCTGATACAGGCTACAAAGTAGCTAGTGATGGCAGTTGGGAAATTTATAACGCAAAAGGTTTATATGCCTTTTACGATAATGTAACTTATGATAATCGCTCACTAAACGTAATCCTTACTGATAACATTACGCTTGAATTAAATAATGATAACTCTAGCAACTGGCAACAAATTAGTGACTATTATGGCATATTTGATGGCAATAACCATACGATAACTAACGTTGTTATGTATGAGGAATTAACAAATAATTTAGCTTTTTTTAATAATGTTTATGGCACAGTAAAAAATGTTAAGTTCGATAACATTAGCGTTCATGGTAACAACTATATTGCTGGTGTTGCATATAGGTTACAAAATGGTGGAGTAATTGAAAATGTATCTACAGATAACAAATCTAACATAAAAGGTAATAGTGATGCTGGCGGTATAGTTTATGTTAACCAAGGCACAATAATAAATACACACAACTCTGCAACTATAACAAGCACGGATGAAATTGCTGGTGGTATAGCACGTACTAATAATAGTGGCGCTAAAATTATTGCAAGCTCCAATAGCGGTAATGTTACAGGTGATAGTTGGACTGGTGGCATAGTAGGTTCTAATCATGGCGATGTTGTTACATGTTATAATGAGGGCATAGTCACATCCAATGGTAGTGTTGGTGGTATTGCAGGTAATAATGACTCAGATGCTAATGTAATATCATCATACAATATTGGTGAATTAAATGGAGATGCTGGTGGTATTGTTCGCAATAATCGTAGTGTAGTTAATGCAAGTTTTGCATTAAGTAATACTGAAACAAATAATGGAGTTCTAGCTGTTTATACTAATACTGGCACAACTGATAATGTTAGCACTGTTGATAATGTTAGCATGATGAATACTACCGACAACTTAACTATATTAAATAACGCTATTATTGCTTACGAAGATTTTATTAATTACGATTATGGTTATAGGTTTATAGATGGTGTAGAAAATGCACCACAACACAATACTGTACCTATCGTGCTTAGGGGTATAAGTGTTCGTGCAAATGTAACATCTATCGAGCCAAATGGTGATAATACTCAGTTGATTGTTGAAACAAAACCTACCAATGTAGAATATCCTAGCCTTAAATTTGACTCTAATGATGAAAGCATTGCAACTGTTAGCGATAACGGAACTGTTACAAGTGGCAGTATAGAAGATAATGTCACAATAACAGTATCTACAGAAGACAATGCATTTTCAGCAACAATAGATATTATAGTTGAAAAAGCAGGGCATAATATTAAATCTGATG
>CAYJIW010000101.1:2423-6299 GCA_964370335.1 uncultured Deferribacteraceae bacterium | reverse complement strand
TGAAGAACCATACTTTCAAATGCTTTTTGGGCAACTGTACGAGTTCCACAAGCTTGAACCAAAAACAGCTTACAGATACTATATTAAAGCATCAAAACTATCTGACGACCCACAATATCTACAAGCAGCTACAAGGGTTATGGAATCTATTGAAGAATACGATGTAGCTATCAAACATATTACAGAACTTATTAAACGTGATACAGCTAACGCAGATTACTATGCTGAAAGAGGCAGAATTTATCGTAGCAAAGGCGATACAAAAAACGCTATCAAAGATTTAAACCTTTCACTAGAAATTGACGAAAACCTTACAGCTATGTTGTTACTTGCTGACATATATCTTGTTGATGGTGATAACGAAAAAGCTAAAGAAATGCTTGAGCGTATATCAAGTATCAATAACAACATGATTATACCAGAGCTGAAACTTGGCGATATTTACCAATCAGAAAAAGATTATAGTAAAGCGATAGAAATTTTTTCTGAAGTAGCTAATAAATTGTCTGGTAAGGATAGAGCATCTGTTTTAAAGCAAATAGCTGCAATATATTACGACATGGGCGATTATGAAAACGCTGCAAAAACTTTTGAATGGGTGCTAGAACTTACACCTGACGATACCAGAAGTGCATATTTTGCAGGCTTTATGTACGAATATATCGGCAATATTGATAAAGCACGCATGATATACGATAACGCTATCGCAATTAATTCTGATTATGCGTTACTTCTAAAGCGTGCGGCGCTAATTGCTGTGCGTGATGAAGAATACGACAAAGCTATCAAATACTTAAACAATATTGACCCTATAGAGTACGACGTTGAATATTATCTTATAATGGCAGAAGCGTTATCAGATAAAAATGAGCATGAAAAAGCGTTGCTAGTATTAATTGATGGGCTAAATAATAACCCAACAGATGAAGACATATTGTATTCATTAGCATTGCAGTACGAATATGTTGGCGAGCGTGATAACGCAATCAAAACTGCTATTACTGGGCTAGAGAGTAATGCTAATAGCCACATGTTAATGAATTTTATTGGCTACCTATATGCCGATATGAATATTAATCTTGATGAAGCTTATGATTTAATATCAAAAGCATTAGCACAAGAGCCTGAAAATGCAGCATATCTCGATAGTCTTGGCTGGTATTATTACAGGGTGAAAGATTATGACAAAGCTTATGAATATATTAGTAAGGCTTACAAGTTATCTCCACACGATGAAATAAAAGACCACATGATAGAAATAGAAAAAGTATTGAAAAAATAATTTATACAAGGTGCTAGTTGTATGGTACGTTCTCGTTTTGCTTTAAAGTTTGTTTTAATAATTGTAAGCTTTAGCGTATTTGCGTCTTGTTCAAGCAAAAGTGTTGTTATAAATTTTGACCCTACACTTGATGCTAGGCAAGTTTTGAACCGTGCTATGCTTACTACCCCAAACTATTGTGGCTATAAAGGTGGCGTTGTCGCAAAGGTGCAATCTGAGACAGACTCGCAATCAATAAAAGGGCTATTATCAAAACAATGTAGCGGTGATTATCGCTTTGTTGTGCTAGGTGTACTGAACGCACCTATGGCAGAAATAATATCGAACGATGGCGAAATAAAGGTTGTATCATCAGATATTAGCATGAGTGAACATATACGATTAATAGCTGGCAGGTATGCTGAAAGCATATCGCAATTTATTGAAACACCGCTAACGATGCCAAAAACATCACCTACACTAGAATATTCTGAGATTGGTTACGTCCTTGTTTATAACAGAGGGTTTAGGGTTACAGTTGACGAAAATTTTTATATCATTAAGTACACATTTTCTGAAGATACATTTGTTGAATACGTATGGGAAGATGATGTTGTTAAATCAATAATATTGACGATAAATGAAGAAGTTTTTACATTAAAATTTCAATCAGATACTGGTTGGATATAGTTTTATGGATATAATTAAGACAAGTAAAGGTTATTGTGCGAAGTCGTGTGCTAAAGTAAATTTGTTTTTACATTTGACAAGCAGGCAATCAAACGGTTACCATAACTTATATTCGTTATTTGTCCCTGTGTCGATATACGATAGTGTAACAGTTACAAAATCTACTGAAACAGCATTATTTTGTGATGATAGCGATATACCGACAGATGATAGAAACACAATAATGAAAGTTGATAAATTATTGCGTAATAAGTATGGATTAATAGACAACTATAATATATATTTAGAGAAAGTTATCCCTAGTGGCGCTGGTTTAGGTGGCGGTAGCTCTAACGCTGCTACATACATGAAGATGATTAACAAAATATCTCGATTAGGGCTTAGCAATGAAGATATGGTCGATATTATGTCGGCGGTTGGCTCTGATACGATATTCTTTATTGACAGTTGTAGCGCAATAGTTACTGGCAGGGGCGAAGTTGTTAATAAGTATAATGGGCTAGATAAGATATATTTATTAATAGTTTATCCAAACATACATATTTCTACAAGCGACGTTTACAATAGTGGCAAAGTAGATTTTAGCGATATTGACAATATAAAAGCATTGCATGATAAAATCACGTATGATGACATGTCAGAATACGTTTATAATGGGTTAGAAACAGCAGTTTTTAGCATGTCAGATGATTTACGTCGTTTAAAGAACGCAATTAATGGCTATTTAGGAGGCATTGCGTTAGTTAGCGGGTCTGGCTCATCTGTTTTTGCAGTATATAAAAATAGAGAAAGCAGAGATGAGGCTTATTGCCACTTTACTGAAAAATTTAATGGTTACAAATTATTTTGTGCAAATAGTATATAAATTATTAGATTTCGATTTAGGAGATAGGGTATGGATTTTTTAGTCTTTTCGGGTAACGCTAACAAGAAGCTTGCAGAAGGTATTGTTTCTAAACTTGGTATGCGTTTAGGCGACGCTACAGTTAGTAAATTTTCTGATGGCGAAATAATGTGTCGTATTAATGAAAGTGTTAGGGGTAGAGATGTTTTTATTGTCCAGCCTACAGGTTCACCATCTGATACACACTTGATGGAGCTTATGGTTATGACAGATGCTTTAAGACGTGCATCTGCAAAGACTGTTACTGCAGTTATACCATATTTTGGCTATAGCAGACAAGACCGCTCAGTCGAGCCACGTGTTCCTATTACAGCAAAATTAGTTGCAAATCTATTAGTTACTGCAGGCATTAACAGGGTTGTTACAATGGACTTGCACGCAGGACAAATACAAGGCTTTTTTGATATACCTGTTGATAACTTATATGCTTTACCAGTATTTATTCGCCACTTGCGTGAAAAAGGTTGTTGTGATGATAACTCTGTTATCGTTTCGCCTGATGCTGGCGGTGTTGCAAGGGCAAGAACTTATGCAAAGTTTTTAGGCGTGCCACTTGCTATCGTAGATAAACGTCGCTCTGGACCAAACCAAGCAAAAGCGATGAATGTTATTGGTGATGTTGAAGGTAAACAAGCAATATTGATTGATGATATGGTTGATACAGCAGGCACATTGACAGAGGCCGCAACAGCGTTAATTAAGCACGGTGCAACATCTGTTATAGCTATGTGTACACATGGTATTTTATCAGGTCCAGCACTAGAGCGTATTGCAAAAAGCGACTTAGAAGCATTATATATTACTGATACTATTGAAAATCCACTTACTGCTAGTGTAGATAAGATAAAAGTTTTAAGTGTATCGGGCATATTGGCGACATCTATTGAGCGTATACACTTGAAAGAAAGTATTAGTTCACTCTTTAAAGGTGAATAAAAATTATAAATGATTAAGTTATTTGTTGGTTTAGGTAACCCCGGCACAAAGTATGAAACTACACGCCATAATATCGGATTTATGG
>CAYJIW010000101.1:1976-2413 GCA_964370335.1 uncultured Deferribacteraceae bacterium | reverse complement strand
GCTAGATTTTAAAAATAGCGACAAATTCGGCGGGCTAATATCTACTTATGAAGAAAGTAGTGAGCGGATTTACTTTTTAAAACCATTAACTTATATGAATTTATCTGGACGTTCAGTTTATTCTTTATCGTCGTATTATAAAATTTTGCCTAGTGAGATATTAGTCATACATGATGAAATGAATATTGATTTTGGACGTATGAAACTTAAAGTAGATGGTTCTGCTGGTGGCCACAACGGTATATTATCTATGATACAACAACTTAGCGAAAGCGACTTTGCAAGGCTAAAGATGGGTATCGGCAGACGTTCTGACGGTGGCGATGTTACAAGCCATGTTTTAGGAAAGTTTACGCCAGAGGAACAATCGAAGTTAGAAGATTTTATAACTGACGGTAGCAAAGCAGTTATAGAAGTTATCGAAAAAGGTGTGTTGA
>CAYJIW010000101.1:0-1966 GCA_964370335.1 uncultured Deferribacteraceae bacterium | reverse complement strand
TGCTTTTAGCGATATTATTATTTTATTTGGAGGTTGTCATGGGAATGACTCAATTAATGTACCTTGCACCAGTGTTAGGCGTGTTAGGTATAATTACTGCGTTTTTTATCTATAGCTCTATGAAGAAAGAGCCAGTAGGTAACGACACAATGAAGGAACTTGCTACTGCTATTAATGAAGGTGCGATGGCATTTTTATTTAGGGAGTACAGAGTTTTAGGAATTTTTGTCATAGTTGTTATGGTATTAATGTTTTTTGCACCGGGCTTAGGTTACAAAACAATGCTTTCGTTTTTATTTGGTGCAATATGTTCTGTTGCAGCTGGCTACTTCGGTATGCAATCAGCAACAAACGCAAATGTTAGAACATCAGAAGCGGCACGTTCAAGCGGTATTGCTAAGGCACTAATGGTTTCTTTTAACGGTGGTGCAGTTATGGGCTTAGCAGTTGCATCGCTTGGCTTATTAGGCGTTAGTGTGCTTTACTTATTATTAGGCGATTTAGAAAATGTTAAATATATCAACGGTTTTGCTATGGGTGCTTCAAGCTCGGCATTATTTTCACGTGTTGGTGGTGGTATATATACTAAAGCTGCTGACGTTGGTGCAGATTTAGTTGGTAAAGTTGAAGCAGGTATCCCAGAAGATGACCCACGTAACCCGGGCGTTATTGCTGATAACGTAGGTGATAACGTAGGTGATATCGCTGGTATGGGCGCAGATATTTTCGAGTCATACGCTGGCTCTATCATCGCAACTATAGCTATCGCAGCAACTGCTGGTTCATCATTAATCGGCATGATTGGTATTGCGGGCGCTACAGAAGATGTATCTCGTTCAACATTAATGTTTATCCCATTATTACTTGCAATGTTAGGTTTAATAGCATCAATCATTGGTGTTTTATCTATAAGAGTGTTAAAAAATATCGACCCAGCTGCAGCATTACGTTATGCAACATTTATCGGCGCTGGCTTATTTTTAGTATTCGCATACGTTGTTACATCATTAATCATGGGTGTATCTATCAACGTATTCTTTGCAGTATTAATTGGTACAGTTGCAGGTACATTAATCGGTTTAGTTACAGAGTATTACACATCTAGCAAGCCGATGTTACGTATCGCAAATGCATCAAAAACTGGGCCAGCTACAAACGCTATACAAGGTATCGCAGTTGGTCTAGAGTCTACTATCTGGCCTATCTTAATCATATGTGTTGCAATTTTCGTAGGTAACGAAGTTGCTGGCTTATATGGTATCGGTATCGCGGCAGTTGGTATGCTTGCAACAGTTGGTGTTACTATGACAGTTGATGCTTATGGTCCAATCGCAGATAACGCTGGCGGTATTTCTGAAATGGCTGGCTTAGGCGCAGATGTACGTAAAATTACTGATAGCCTAGATGCACTTGGTAACACAACAGCTGCTATGGGTAAAGGTTTCGCTATTGGTTCGGCAGCATTAACAGCATTAGCATTATTTTCTGCATATGCTTCTACAGCAAAGGTTGAGGCAATCGACTTAATGCGTCCAGAAGTTATTATCGGTGCGTTTATCGGTGGTTTATTACCATTCGTAGTTGGCGCAATGACAATGACATCAGTTGGTAAAGCAGCGCAAAGCATGGTTGACGAAATCCGTCGCCAGTTCCGTGAAATTCCGGGCTTACTAGAAGGTAAAGAAGGAGTAAAACCAGACTCTAAAACTTGTATCGACATTTCTACTAAAGCAGCTTTAAGAGAGATGATCTTACCGGGTGTTTTAGCAGCAGTTGCTCCAGTTTTAGTTGGCTTTGTATTAGGTAAAGAAGCACTTGGCGGTATGCTAGGTGGTGCAACTATTACAGGCGTACTTTTAGCATTATTAATGGCTAACGCAGGTGGCGCATGGGATAACGCTAAAAAAGCTATCGAGAAAGGCGATGTTGAAGGCGAAAGTAAAGGCGGCGAAGCTCACAAAGCAGC
>CAYJIW010000100.1:0-6325 GCA_964370335.1 uncultured Deferribacteraceae bacterium | reverse complement strand
CCCCCAACCTGCTGATTACAAGTCAGCTGCTCTACCAATTGAGCTAAACCAGCGTATTTTATTTGTTTGGAAGTAGTTTATAAACCGTTTCCAACCATTTGTCAAGAAAAAAATAAAAAATATTTCATATAATATTATCTTATTCTCAACGGTCTGTATTTCTACTAATTTTCTTATAATTTGTCAACAACTTTTTTATAAAATTTGCTACTTTTTATATATTTTTACTAACTCCACATATTTCTGTCTACCCATAGTGAAATACCACACCAATGGCAACAACATCAAAAACGCCGACAAAAAGTAAATCGCTGGGTAGCCATAGTTTTTTGCGACTACACCTAACGCCATCGAACCAAACGCTATACCTATATCCATTGCAGAAAATATTGTTGAATTAGCTGCACCACGCCTTGAGGCTGGTACAATATTCATACCCATAGTTGTGTATGTCGGGAAAAGTATGCCCACACCAATTCCGCCAAAAACGCCTGACAATAAAAATAACACGACGCTATCTGTCAAGCCCAGCATTACTAAGCACACTACGTTTGACAATATCCCAACGACTACTAAGCTTGTTGGTGAGCGTGTATCCATAATCCTGCCAGACAATGGACGACATATACCTACAAAAAGCCCAAATATCAGGAAAAATAACCCCTTTTGCGTTATCCCTAAGTTATCTGCATGCAACACCATGAACGTAACTATACTTGCGTAAGCAAAGCCTGTCATCAAATATGCAAACGATATGCCGAACACATTTTTTTCAAACATGCCTTTATTTTCTGCCGCATTAGCTGGCAGTTGCACTCGTTCCACCTTTGGCAAGCGGAGCAAAAAAGCTAACATCAGCCCAATTATAGATAACGCCATACACACTATAAAAAATTGAGAATACGTCGTATAATCAATGACGTACAGCCCTATTGCTGGTCCAAATGCCATAGCAAATGTCATCGAAAGCCCAGCATACCCGATACCTCTACCACGTAAATGCACTGGCACAATATCGGCGACTATCGTCATAAACCCTGCTGTTATACCGCTCCATGCAACGCCATGCAAAAGCCTAACAAATAATACTTCTGTCATGTTATTAGCTATCGAGTACAGCAAACAGCACACTACAAACAACGCTAAAGATGGCAAGTACACGTATAATCTATTATATTTATCAATAGCTTTGCCCACAAACGGGCGAACAGCCAACGCACTAAGTGAGAACGCACCAACAACCACACCAACTTTATCTTGGCTGATTTGTAAATCGTTCAACGCATACGGCGGGAATACCGCAATTATCATATAAAATGCTGTACATAATGCTATGTTGCTAATAAAAAGTAAATTATAATTTCTAGTAAAAATTTCACGTAACAATTGTAACACCTCAAAAGAAAACGTTACGCCTATAAACACGCATAGTCAAGCAGAAATATTAGATAAGTTTAGAGTTTGCACGTAAGAAAACAGCAATATCTGATTTTTGTAATTTACCATTTGCAACTTGTATAACATGGCTGTACAAGTCATCTTCAGCTACATCTAGCTCATAGCCGTTGATTATCAAGAAAACTAAGGCAACAGCAGTTGCAACACGTTTGTTACCATCAATGAATGGGTGATTTTGACATATATGATACAAATAAGCGGCTGCCATTTCAAAAATATCTACATGCAAATACTCGCCACCATAGGTAGCGTATGGCATGGCAATTGCCGATTTCAAAAGCTCTATATCACGTACCCCAAGACTACCACCATAATTTTCGATTTGGTCTTTATGAATTTCTAGAACATCACCTATGTCTAAAAATTGTATAGTCATAACTATTCAGCTAACTTCTTTAAAGTATTGGAATACTTAGCATTAACCTTTGATAATGCTGATTGGACTTTTTGCTTTTTTTCTAAATCCACTATTGGTGATAAAACTAACACCTTGCCATCCGTCGTAATATTAAATCTAGTTTCAGCATCGGCACCAAGTAGCTCTAGTATTGGCTTTTCAATAACTAATGCTAAACTATTACCATGCTTTGTGAGTGATTTAACCATTCAACACCTCGTTACACCATGTTATAACATTGTATATACCAACAATATACTCATATGTGTCAGCACAGTCAAGTAGAAATACAATTTAATTGTTTGAACTTATTATATTATTAGTTTATAATCAAATATTGTAGTCTATAGGAGGATATAATGTTTGAATCTGTCTGTCTTGGACGTGAAATATCTAAAAAAGAATATAAAGCTATCGAAGATGAATTACGCACACAACTATTTGATGCACAACAAAAAGCTCGCAAAGCTAACATACCTGTTATAATCATATTATCGGGGCTTACTGGCGCTGGCAGGGGTGGTGTTGTCAATATGATTTCCAACTTTATGGACGAAAAAGGCATACGCAACCACACTTTCTGGCGTGAAACTGATGAAGAAAGCGAACGACCATATGCATGGCGTTTTTGGCGTAAAATGCCAAAAAATGGTGAAATTGCAACGTTTTTTGGCGGTTGGTACGGTGATTATATTAGACAACTAGCATGTGAAGAAATCACTCAAGACAAGTTTGAGAATATTATGCACCGCTGGGTTAGCCTTGAAAAAGCGTTGACAGCTTCTGGTGTAGCTATAATAAAGCTTTGGCTACACATCGACAAGGAAACATTTAAAGATAGACATGAACATCGTGTTAAACATAACGAGGAACGCCATTTTGCTCCCCTAGATACTCAAATCCATAATAGATATGATGAGATTGTTAAATCAGCTGCGTTAGCGATAAAAATTACTGACAAAGTGAATGCTTCGTGGACATTGATTGATGCTAAAAATTCACGTTTTCGTGATGCTACTATTGCTAGGACTATTGCTTCTGAAATATCGAAAGCTGTTGCTATCAAAAAGAAAAGAGCTGACGGAACTGTTTTACATACCCCTACTACAAATATTTCGACAATCAATGCTATTGATTTAACAAAAACTATATCTAATGATGATTATTCTAAAGAGTTAAAAAAGTTAAGCAAGGAAATTGGCGAGCTTACGTATATTGCATATCAAAAAGGTATATCTAGCACGATAATTTTTGAAGGTAGCGATGCTGCTGGTAAAGGCGGCGTTATCAGGCGATTATCAAATAGTATTGACGCACGAATTACGCAAGTTATACCTATCAGTGCACCGACAGAAATTGAGCTTGCTCACCACTACTTATGGCGATTTTGGAACCATATTCCGCTTAATGGGTTTATTACTATTTATGACCGTTCATGGTATGGAAGGGTCTTAGTTGAGCGTGTAGAAGGGTTTGCATCGCCATACGATTGGGGCAGAGCGTATGCAGAAATAAACGATTTTGAAGACCAACTGACTGAAAATAATCATATATTATTAAAATTTTGGTTATATGTATCTCCAGATGAGCAACTTAGACGTTTTAAGGAGCGTGAGGAAATCGCTTGGAAAAACTATAAACTAACTGATGAAGATTGGCGTAATAGAGAAAAGCAAGACTTGTATAACGAAGCAGCTGATGAAATGTTTCTACGCACAAACACTGCTAATGCACCTTGGCATGTGATACCGTCGGAGAGCAAAAAGTATGCACGTATTGAAGTGCTAAAAATATATAAAAAACGGCTTGAAAAAGCTATAAAAGAGAGTAAGAAGTGAAAGATTTAAAGCGTTACAAAACAAGTATTGACTGTTTTACTATTAGAGAAACAAACGTCGATGATGCTGAACTCATACTTGAGTTTATCAAAAAAATTGCTGTTTATGAAAAACTAGAAGATAAAGTTACAGCAACTGTAGACACGTTAAAAGAATGGATTTTTGAAAAAGGAACAGCCGAAGTTTTAATCGGTGAAGAAAATGGAAAACCTGTTGCATATTGTGTATTTTGCAAAAACTTTTCGACATTCGTTGGTAAGGCTGGGCTATACATAGAGGATATATTTGTTGACGAAAACAAACGTGGTAATGGTTATGGCAAAGTTTTCTTCAAAGTTCTTGCCCAAATTGCAGAAGAACGCGGATATGGCAGAATGGAGTGGGTATGCCTTGACTGGAATAAACCTAGTATAGATTTTTACTTATCAATGGATGCAGAACCACTTGACGAATGGACAATTTACCGATTATCAGAATGGCAATTTAAAACAAAAACAGCGTAAAACAAAGACATGGTTACCTTTATTGAGGTAACCATATTTTTTTCCCATTAAATAAATTCACAATTAAAGTAATAAATTTTAATAAAATATAATAATGTTATTTTCTATTGACTTATATATATATCTATTGTAATATATATACAAGCAGTTCAATACTGCAATACATAGAGGAGGACATTTGTTGATGGGTAAAAACAAATATCAAATTGACGTATCTAGACGTACTGTCCTAAAAGGCGCAATGGCAATTACCGCTGGTTCTGCACTTGCTGGTTGTTCAACAAGCGAAGATGAAATTGCTGAATTTCAACCTACAAGCGGGCCTGCTGCAAACGCACCAGATTTACGTGAAACAAGAAAAGTCTACACTACTTGCCCTGTTGAGTGCTTAACTCACGGCGTAAACTGTCAACTTGTTGGCGATGAGGTTATCCGTACAGAGGCAACTCGCATGGATGATGACAAAAGCTTTACACAAGCGTGCGGTAGAGGACTTTCTCGTATGCAGATGCTCACAGAAGAGCGTGCATTAACACCAATGAAGCGTATCAAAAAAGGAACAGAGGTATCTGGACTTGGTGTAGTTTTAAAAAATAATGATATTGATGAATGGGTTTCTATTTCTTGGGCACAAGCGTTATCAGAAATTGGTGCAAAGTTAAGGCAGTTACGTGATGCTCAAGATCCGGGTGTTGTTTCGTGGACAGGTTCTGGCAATATGGGGCCAATTGTTAATAGTGTTACAGGGGCATTTTTCGGGCATGTCGCATCTAACGCTGTTACACGTGCTGGTAACTTCTGCTGTCAAGGTGTTGATGATGGTATGATTTCAACGTATGGCGCAAGAAGCGTTGACACACGTGACACTGTACGTGACTCGCAGTGTATTATTTGCTGGGGTAATAACCCTGCAGAAACTTCAAACACATACTGGAAATTTTTTGCTGAAGCAAAAGAGCGTGGCGCAAAAATTATCACTATTGACCCGAGGTATTGTAAGACTGCTGAACAATCTGACCAATGGGTACAATTACAACCGGGTACAGACTCATTATTTGCAATTGGTATGATTAGGGAAATGTTTAGAAAGGATGCTGAAGTTACTACTGATACTAATTATATTGATGTCGAATTCTTAAAGCACCGTACTAACGCAGCATTTCTTGTTGATTACTCTCAATTAGTTGATGGAAGTGGAACATTTAATGCAAAAGCATACAATTCTATTTTCAATGTAAAATATCACCATGTTGACCCTGCTGATGAAACAAAAGCATATGTTTTTGATGTTACAACAGATAGCATTGTTGAAGTGGAAGATAATGCTGGTCGTAATACTGCTACTCCTACTCAAGACCCTAACTTGTATTACATTGACCATGACAATAGAATTACAACAGCTTACAACTTAATGAGAGCATTATATGCTGGTGATATATTAACTACAAATAAACCAGTCCCTGCTGACTTGAGGGTGTTGCATGACCCTTATTATAATGATACAAATATTGCTAATGTTTGTAAAATTGGTAGTTTTTCTGTAGTACAAGATGTAGTTGAAGCATATTGTGCAACTGAGAAGAAATCTATGATTTTACAAAACATGGGTGGCGTACAGCGTTCTGAGGTTGCTGGCGGTATTGCAGCACTACATTGTATAATTTCGCTACTTACAGGTAATATTGGTGATGCTGGTAACGGTGTTGATGATACATCTGGTTATGCAACTGTACATGGTTTACAGTCGAATGATACTATAGAAAAGCTCTCTATGGCAATAAGAATAGATCGTGCAACTGTGACGCCACATATTATACCTTTTGGTGAATTTGGTAAAAGAGTTATGCTTGCAAACGATAACCAAGCTATGGATGCTTACCACCCTGCTGACAAATTGAATAATAAAAAAGACCCTCAAGTTAAGTTCTGGTGGGTTTCTACTTCAGGTTTATTATCTCAGTTCCCTAACACTAATGCTATTAAAGCAGCTTTATGTTCAACAGAAATGGTTGTAGTTGCTAAGTCAACTTGGAATTCTGATGCAAATTATGCTGACTATTTTCTACCTGTAACAACTCAGTTTGAGTATGAAGATTTAGGAGCTGGAAGTCGTAACAAATATGTACTAC
>CAYJIW010000099.1:0-6360 GCA_964370335.1 uncultured Deferribacteraceae bacterium | reverse complement strand
TTGCAACAGGTTCAATTATTTGCACCTTTATAACCTAGTTGCATGATATGTGCATTGCAAGTTTAACATATTACATCTTTTTGTTTGACAGATATAAAAATGTATATATTATATAGATAATAATACAAAAGGAGTTTTCTTTAATGCAACCAATATTTTTTTCCATAGGTAGTTTAGATATACGTTTTTATAGCCTTTTTATTATTACGGGGCTACTTATCGGCGTATATATGATAAGTACACGCGCTAACAGTCTTGGATATAAGGGCGACCAGTTTGAAAATATCGTTTTCCTTACATTTATTTTTGGGTTACTTGGTGCTAGGCTATACTATGTTGCATTAAAGTGGGATTACTTTTCAGCTAATCCGCTAGAAATATTTGCTATATGGCAAGGTGGGCTTGCAATACACGGTGGAGTTATACTAGGTGTTGTTGGTGCGTTTATTGGTGTTAAGTATTATAAATATACACTACTTACACTTATGGATTTACTAACACCATGGCTAATTTTTGCACAAGGGCTTGGCAGGCTGGGCAACTTTGCAAATGGCGAGGCACATGGCGTACCAACTATTACGCCACCGTCACTAATATTTACAATCAAGCCACAGTTCACTGAATACTGGAGCAATATGTTGTCACAATTCAACTTAACTACGCATCCAGAAAGTGTTTCAAAGCTGTATGCACTTGCAGCATCTGCTGCTAACTCTGTATCATTTAACGGCAAGGAATACTTGTTGAAAGAATATGTACCTTGGGGTATAAGTTTTCCTGCAACGTATATGCCACCAGCATATTTAGATTTTGGATTACTACCGGTACACCCTACATTTTTTTACGAACTGATACTTAATATGACTGCAGCATTTATTATGTATTACTTCTTTTGGCGTAAAGATAACTGGATTGGCACAGGCGTTATTAGCGGAATTTACTTTGTTTCATACGGGTTGATACGTGGATTTGTTACATTCTTTAGGGCAGATGATTTGATGGTTGGGTTTTTAAGAGCGCCTCATCTTGCAAGCTTACTATTTATAACAGTTGGTGTTATATTAATTGTTCGTGGCAAACGCATATATCAAAAGAGCATAAGCGAAGTATTGAAATAAACTAATTTGTATTGTATATTTTGTAATTAAGTTGGAGAAAAGTATGAGTAAAAAAGCACTTATTGTTTTAGCTACAGGCTATGAACCGCTAGAGGCGGTTGGCACTATTGATGTTTTATTACGTGCTCAAATAAATGTTACACTCGCAACAATAAACGATGATCTAGCTGTAACAAGTTCATTTCAGCAAATTATGCTAAATGCAGATGTTAGAGTACAAGATGTAAATATTGATGAATACGATGTTGTTGTTTTACCCGGTGGCATGCCCGGTGCTAGCAACTTGCAAATGTCTGATGCAGTTCGTGAATTACTGACAAAAGCAAACGAAAAAGGTAAATATATTGCAGCTATATGTGCTGCACCAATAGCGCTTGCTGCAGCTAACTTACTTGATGGCAAAAAGTTTACATGCTACCCTTCTTTCAATCCACAAGTTGGCGAATATATTACTGATGAACTTGTGGTTGTTGATAGCAACATTATTACAGCAGTTGGTCCTGTGGCAGTAGTACAGTTTGGGCTTAAAATAGCATCACTACTTGTTGGCGATGGTGCCGCAAACACAATCGCTAAAGGTATGCTCTACAAATAATATTAAATATGATGACTAATAATAAACATATATCACTAGCACTCGGTAGTGGCTCTGCAAAAGGTGCTTCACATATCGGTGTTATCGAAACACTAGAAAAACATGGCTTTAAAATATGTGCTATTTCTGGCACAAGCGTTGGCGCTATTGTTGGTGCTTACTACTGCCTTGGCAAGCTACATGTACTTAAAGATTGGATGCTTAGCTTTGACAGAGTAAAAACTTTTAGAACGCTCGATTTTTCATTTACTGGTGGCTTAATATCTGGCAAAAAACTTATGGCAAATATTGAGGAACACCTCGGCCATGCAAGGTTTAGCGATACAAACATACCTTTTTATGTTGTAGCTACTAACCTTATGACTGGCAACCGTGAAATTTTTAGCGAAGGTGAAATTTTACCTGCTATACGTGCAAGTATATCTGTGCCGGGCGTTATGAAGCCCTTTAAGTATAACGGCTCATACTACGTTGATGGGGCTGTATCTGCACCTGTACCGGCAGAATCGTTAGTGATTAATAAGCATAAAAATATTGTGGCTGTTAGCCTACATAAAAAAGAAGAAATATCGGAAGATTACAACCCAAGTGTGTTAAGCGTTGCACAACGCTCTATCGCTATACTATCACGACAACTTGCCATGCGCCAGATGAAAGAAACAAAAGTTGTTATTGCACCTGAAGTTTCTAGTGTTGGTATGTTTGAAGTGCATAAATCACAAGAAATGATTGATGAAGGCGCAAGAGTAACAGAAGAAGTTATCGCTAGTGGCAAACTAGACCCAAAATGGAAACAGTTTTTAGATTATAAAATATTTGGCAAATAGGCTAAATAGTTGGCACAAAAGATGCACAATCATAATTTTTGATGTATTTTTATTTTTGGCTAGGCATATCAACGCATAGATTTGTGATAGATTTTAGTTTAGTACTAGGCGGCTTGAAAAATCTCGATAGGAGTTTACATAAAGCTGAGCGTAAATGACTGAGAGATTTTTCAAACAACAACGTAGTAGACTAAAAGATACACAAATAAATTAGACGTAGAATTTTAAGTTTTTCAACTCTTTAATCCCCGCATACGTCGCTTCCAGCTCCTCATAATCCATTACCACTGTTGTTACAGAGTAGCTTATGTATTTGCCACCAGAGCTATCTTTTGTTGCATAGTTGACAGCTTTTTCTTCTTCATTAAATAAGCTTTTCAAATCTTTTTCAAACTGTTCTGATTTTTCGCCTACTACTTTAAATGTATAAACTGCTGGGAACTCTTGTAAGTCTTTCATTGTTGACATGCTTTATCACCTTTTTCTATCCTACCAAACACTTTGCCGATACCTTGCAAGGATGTTACTAACTTCACTAGGTCTTGTGGTACTTGTGTTGGTTGTTCGTTTGCCCATTTACTACCCGGTAGTGTATCATATGGGTGCGAATGTATCGTCACCTTACCTTTCCACCGTTCAATAAATTTATATGTTTCGTTATAGCTTTCCTCATCTTCATAGGGTAAGCCAAATATTAAATCGACTACTATTTCAAAATTTTTATCAAGTAGCAACTCGATTGCTTGTTCTGTTTCTACTATGCCTGAACGCCTGTGCATAACACGTTGCATACGCTTTGACGCACTTTGCAAGCCTAACACCATTAACTTATTATCACAATACTTAACAAGCATATCAACAAGCTCTTTCGATACTCCGCTTGGGTCAAGCTCTGATGGGAATGTACCATAAAACAGCTTGCCATTGTTGCCGATTAGCTCACGTACACTATATAATAACTGTTCAATAGCATTTAAGTTCACACCTTTATTATACATGTAGCTTGAAGCATCGGGCGCAATAAAGCGTGCATCTGCAAAACCTTTCCTACTTAACGCAAAATTGATTTCCTCTAAAATATGCTCCACGCTTCTAAAACGTAGCTTACCTTTAAATAGTTGTGGTGTTTGGCAATATGCACATGCTGAAGGGCAACCACGCATAATTTCGATTGGGCCTAGCACTATTTTTTTACGTGGGAATACATAAAAATCGTCAAGATTTTCGACACGAGTACCTTTTATTATGCCTGTAACTTTCTCGTTATCTGACTGTAGCACTATGTCTTTTATCGTTATTTCGCCTTCGCCAGTTACGATAGCGTCAAAATATTCGAGTGTTTCTTCTGGCAACGCAGTTGCATGGACACCGCCAGCAACAATATTTAGGTCGTTAAAATTATCACGCAATAATTGCGAATAAGATTTATAATAATCTGCCCTGCCTGACGCAAAAGAAATTAATACTAAATCGCCATTTTCGATGTATTTTATCGCATCTTTTGTAGGGTCGTATACAAAGTAGTCACGCTGTGGAAACCACTTTTCAAACGCTGCCACTAAAGCACGAATTGAATGTTTATTCAGCTTATCTTTTAAAAATACTACACGACGCATTAAGCCTTTTCTACCCTCATTAGCATGCCATCTATTGTTTTAACAACGACTTTATCGCCCTCGTTAAGTTCAACAGCCGACTCTGTTTCAGCACTCCAAATTTCGCCTTGTAGTGTAACCTTGCCAGTATTGCCTGCCCACTCCATAACGATAGCATGCTCATCTACTAATCCTGATATCCCGTTGACAGCTTTTCGACGTAAATCGCCGATTATCAGCCTGCCGATTATTAGCGCAACTAGCAAAATCGTACCTAATATCGTAACTACAAATACATGTGACACAGCTACCCCCATTGCGTCCTCAGTATCAAACATCATGCGGATACCAAAGAATATTGAAATAAAGCCAGATAAAAATAGTAACCCGAAACTCGTTATAAACATCTCTAATATTAGTAACACAACACCTAATAATATGAACGCAAACGCTATCATATTAAGCGGTATAAAGTTTGAACCTATCACAAATAATATTATTGCAACAGCACCGATACCAGCAAAAATAAATGTACCCGGCACTTTAAACTCTAATGCAAACATTATGAACGCAATAAAAAATAATGCCGCTAATATGTTTGGGTCAGATAATACAGACATAAATTTTTCTGTAAAAGTTTTCTCGAACGGCACAATATTTACACTATCAACGTTAAAATAGCTAGCCAAAGCAGATTGTAGTGTTTCGCCATCTTTTAAAACTTTATCAACGACATTTAGTTCAACTGCCTCGTTAGCTGTTAAGCTACGTGATTGTGTAACCATTTCTTCTGCTACTGTAATATTTCTGCCACGCTTTTCTGCAATAGATTTAACAAACGCAACCGTATCATTAAGCACTTTGTCGCCCATTTCGCCTTCAATATCGCTACCAGTGGAAGCAACAGGATGTGCTGCGCCAATATTTGTGCTATCGGCCATTATTGCATAATTAGCAGAAATTGTAATAAACATGCCAGCAGACGCAGCCCTTGCGCCAGAATCGCCAACGTAAACAACAACAGGTATTTTGCTATTTAATATCAAGCCGACTATATCACGTGTAGAGTCTAGTAAACCGCCCGGCGTATCAAGCTTTATGACAACTGCTAAATCGCCTCGTTTAGTAGCATCTGTGATTGCTCGTTCAATAATGTTTTTTGTTGTGCCAGATATTACACCATCTACATTAACGACTGATACGTTATTATTCATGTTAGTATAGTTATCTGTAGCGTTATCTTGCGCAATAGCAATATTCGTTGTGAATATTATAACCGCTATTACATATAATAAATGTTTAATTGTTTTCATAGTCTACCTCTGGTAGTTAAATTTTTTCGTATCTATAAAAGTAAGCACCTGATTTAAGTGCGAATTTTCTGTAATATTTTGTTGGAAAATAACCTTCCAAATTTCTGACATATGCACCATCAAACGCCGATGCGATACCATCAACACATGCAATATTTTCAGTAATTTCTGATGCGTAATCTTCATGGTCGGTTGCAATGTGCATAAGTCCACCTTGTCGCAACTTTTGTGCCATTAGTGCTATAAAAGTTGGCTTTAGCAACCTACGTTTTTTATGTCCAGCCTTTGGCCATGGGTCAGGAAAGTTGACATAAACGCTATTAAGCGTGCCATCTGGGATAAGCCTTAATATAAGTGCCGCATCGAATTGGATAATACGTATATTGTTATGCTCGACACGATTTGCACGTTTTTCTGCGTTTCTAAATATTTTTTTAAAAACTTCAACACCAAGCCAGTTTTCATTTGGTACTGTGTCAGCATAGTTTGCTATAAACTCGCCATTGCCAATTCCAATTTCTAAGTTTAGCGGATTGCTGTTGCCAAAAACTTCACTAAAGTCTATAGGGCTAACTTTTATACCAACGTGTAGCTGATCCCATATTGGTTGCGCATATAATGCATTTTTTTCAAAATTCAAATTTAATTTAATACCATCTTGCGAAATGTTACTCGCAAACCTATCGCGACCTTGCCACCATGATGGAAAGACAGGCGAACCATTGATTAATTCACTCATTTAACTTAACACACCTACAATACAATTTTAAGAGATTTTTTCAAGTGCAGCAATAAGTTCCTCAATATCTACACCATGCATTAAGCACCCTCTTTCGATAGTTTCGCTTTGGACACCCATGCAACTGTAACATGACATATTAAAACTTTCAAAAACTTCAACAGAACCTTTTA
>CAYJIW010000098.1:0-6591 GCA_964370335.1 uncultured Deferribacteraceae bacterium | reverse complement strand
CTCGAATTTCGGGACGCTCAATGCTGTTCATCGCTCGCTTTCATTGCGCCGCTAAAGCGTACTCCAACCATCAAGCTCGCTCCCTCACATGAGCTGTTTGACGAAATTCTCACGTAACGTCCGGAGTGTCTCTTTGCTTACGCTATATTATGCGTATGCCTAATACTCAAACTCACTCCTCGCATATCGTTCTAATGTCCGCTCGTATTACTCTTGCGGAGCTTTCTGCTTACGCTCTTTTAGCACACAGAGCAATAAATTGTGTTGCATGTAGCGAGAAATGTCTTTTGTTTATTTTTAGCAACAATAACTATATAATGCAATAGTAATAATATAATATATGATAACATTGCTTTACACTTGTGCAAAAATGTTATATACACTAAAGATATGAAAAATAAAATTGTACGCTATTTTGTGTACCTCGCCATCACTTTATATTGTAAGACATGGCGGTTCAAAATACACAACTACGACAACATGAAAAACTTGATGGCTAACAAAAAAAAGTTCGTTATTGCACTATGGCATGACCAGCTACTACCGCTTACATTTAGTCACAAGGGCAGAGATTTTGTCACCATCGCATCGCACTCAAAAGATGGCTCATACATCACATATGCTTTGCATCGCTGGGGCTACCATGTTGGGCGTGGCTCATCATCTAAAATGGGCGTAAAAGCGGCACTTGGCGCTATAAAACTTGCGAAAGAAAAATCGTCACCATGCGCAGTAACACTAGATGGACCACGTGGACCTAGGCACGTAGTTAAGTCAGGCGCAATATTCATAGCAAAACAGCTAGATGGCATCATAATTAACGCCGTTATCAACACTAAACACTTCATTAAACTAAAAAGCTGGGATAAATTTGTACTACCGCTACCGTTTGCAAGGATAGATATTACGCTTAGCGATTCCGTCATAGTATCTGACGACATTAGCGAAAAAGCACTTGAAGAAGATACAAAGAAAATACAAAATATAATGGATAAAATGACTAATGAACATTCTACTAATATTTTATAGATTACTATTAATAGTGCTACTGCCGATAGCGTTACCTATACTATACTTTATATTAAAACGCAAAAGCGACCATGCTCACTTTGCAGAGCGTGTTGGGCTTGTCTACCTTAAAAATGCACCATGCACCAACTCTATATGGTTTCACGCTGCAAGCGTTGGCGAAGTAAGAAGCATAAAACATATCGTTGATGAGATACGTAAAACATTCCCTGATTACAAAATCATTATCTCAACTTTCACTATCACCGGTAGGGCAGAAGCAAAAGACTACGTAAAAGCTGACGAAGCGTTCCTTATACCGCTTGAAAATAACTTTGCGCTATCATACATAATGCGACTTATGGGTACTAAAGCGTTTGTCGTTGTCGATACGGAAATCTGGCCGAATATGATATACACTGCATCAAAACATGCGCCACTTATCATGATTAACGCTAGAATATCTGATAAAACTATGAAAAGTTATAAAAAACTATCGTTCTTGTTTGGTGACACGTTAAAACAGTTCGACAAGATTTTGACTAAAAGTAAGCTCGATATGGATAGATTTGTTGATGTTATTGGTAACGATAAAAATGTTAGCTTTGCTGGCAATATTAAGTTCCAATCACGCAAAAACATAGCTGAAATGCAAAAAATAGATGGTTTGAGCGATAAAAACTACTTTTTTATAGCTTCTACACACGAAAATGAAGAAAAAATCTTACTAAAAGCATATAATAATGTAAAAAACGAGTACGATTGTTTAGTTATTGCACCTAGACACATAAAACGCACTAACGATATAGTAGAATTAGCTAGCAACATGGGCTATAAAACATCGCTGTTTTCTGAAAACGATTTTGGTGGCGAAGTAATTATCGTTGATGCTTTCGGACAACTAGAAAAACTATACGCATACGCTAACAATATTTTTATTGGTGGCTCCCTATCAAATATCGGTGGACATAACATCTACGAAGCACTACAATTTAAAAAGCACGTTTACATTGGCGAAAATATGCAAAACTTTCAAGACGTTTACGACATTGCTATAAAATACGACGTTGTGACGAAAGTAAAATCTGATAGCGAACTAGAGAGCATGTTTAAACAACGTAAAGACGGCGATTTTGATAGCTTTTTTGCAGATATTGATAGCTCAATCGCAAACGCAAGTAATATCGCTATTGAAACTATTACTACTATGATTAAATCGAAAGAGGGTAAATAATATGGATAGAAAACCAACAGTATTCCTAGATAGAGATGGCACTATAAATTATGACGCTGGATATATTAATGATACAGATAATTTTGTTATCTATCCGTTTGCTGCACAAAGTATAAAAATGCTTAACGATAGCGGTTATCTAGTTGTTGTCATTACTAACCAATCTGGACTTGGTAGAGGCTTTTTCAATATAGAAACAATGAACAAAATTCATGAAAAAATGTATGCAGAACTTGCAAAACAAGGTGCAAAAATTGATGGGCTTTACTATTGCCCGCACGATGTAAACGCAAAAGTTGCCGAATTTAAAGGCGATTGCGATTGTAGGAAACCAAAAGCAGGTATGCTAGAGCAAGCATTTAGCGAACTGCCAATAGATAAATCTAATACGTTTTTTGTAGGCGATAAACACTCCGACATTATGGCTGGCTATACGTTTGGCTCAAAAACAATCATGGTTGAAACTGGCTACGGTAAAGGCGATCTACTAAACAAATCGCACAAGTGGGAAGTTAAACCAGACTACGTTGCACAAAACTTGCTAGAAGCAACACGTGCAATCCTAACTAATAAAATATAATAACATTAGTAACTTATAAACACTCTATAGTATATCATCAATGTATAAAGAGATAGTTTTTATCTTTTTTACTTGCTTTTATTCGTTAAAAGTATATAATATAATATAGTAGATTATAATTAGGCTTGGAGGCTTATATGAAAAGAACTTTATTAACGCTATTTACACTATTATTTGTTAGTGCGCCGGCATACGCAACTGATGTTACACCAAAAGAAGCACAAAAAATTATGGAACAAGATGGCGTTGTCATATTAGACGTCAGAACACTTGGTGAGTACAACAAATCTAGGATTGAAGGCGCTGTGCTAATTGATTTTTACGATGCTGAATTTCCTTACCATATTTCAAAACTTGATAAGTCTAAAACTTATGTTATGTACTGCCGCACTGCTAACCGTAGTGGGCATGCAATGAAATACTTTGAAAAATATGGCATAAAAAACGTATATAACATGAAAGGTGGCATTGTAAAATGGCAAGCAGAAGGCTTACCAGTAGTTAAATAGTTTTATATTTATAGCACACTTTCATAACATATATTTGCATTAATGTGAAACCTAAATTTGAGGGCTTTATGCCCTCTTTTTATTTATACCAAAATGGAAATACTATTTTTCATATGAAAAAACTCTAAAACCTAAAATATAAATGTGACGTATATTATTAATACCTTTTATTCGTTGATATAACTTGAATGTATATAAATCTTTCTTTTCTATCATAGGTGAGTTTCGAATTTTGGAAATTTTTTCCATTATTTTATCAATATTTTTATAAGAAAAATCTTTAATTGCCAGTTCTTTAAGCTTTTCAGAATTTATTGTTGCTTTGTTAAAGTTTGCTTTTAATTCATGTGCGATTTCTTCTGCGCAAAGCTTTCTATTTGTCGCTCGTCCAGAAAAATTAAACGCTTTTTCTGTTTCATAATTTTCTAATGTAATATATCCGCACCCACCAAAGCAATCGTATTCGTAAACTGGAATTTTCATTCCCAATGAATATTGGATAGTTTTTCCAATAGATATTACAGCATCGTAACTAGATAAAAATTCTGGTGTAATTTCTGTTTGCACATATTCCAGCCCAATATAATCTATATCAACATCTTGAAGAATATTATTTATTTCTTTCAATTCTTTTGGGATATGGTTAGAAATAATAACAATTTTTTTCAGCTGTTTATGTTGCTCAAATTTATAATTTATATATTCATCTGGTAAAAAGTTTGGTAAGACTACAACTTTTTGTTCGTCCACGTTATCAGTATTAATCATTTTATTTCTTGTTTCTTGTGAGTTTGCAATTAAAATATCTAACTTTTTATGAAAGTTTACTGGCGATTCTAACTTTGCGAATGGACTTAAACATATATTTACTATTTTTTTATATTTTATTTTCTTGGCAATCAGGTGGTTTATGATTGGATAATGTAGGGCAAAAATTATATCGTATTCAATATCAAGGTTAATATTTTTTTCATTTACTAATAATATATTTTTATTCTTTAAACTTTCAACGAAATTATCAGTAATGTTTGGGCTTACAATTGTAATACTATAGCCTTTAGATTGTAAGTGTTGCGCCATTTCACAAATATATACTTGTGAGCCTGAAAAATGGTTAAAATAATATCCCGTGAATAATATTTGCATTTAGCCTTCCATACGTTTAAACATTGCTTGTGCGAATTAATTAGAATTTATTTACACATTAAATTATTAAAACACTATTAATATATAGTGTCCAGACTATTTTACGGTTTATAGTATGTATCCATTAATTATGTAAATGTATATGAGTTAATTATTTCTTGTGGGTTCTTTTGTAGTAATGTGCTATAAAACCTTACAATATTTTCGTTATCTTCAACATTTATACCACGTTCGATATTATCTACTGCACGTTTAAGCACCGCTTCTATATACATTTTTGTAGGCGCACTCATCAGCGAGTCGCTAATATACTCATCTGTCGTAACTTTTTGAGTTGTTTCCGTTGTTGTTTTATCAACTTTTTTTGCGTTATTAGTGTCAGTATTATTCGTAAACCTATAGTTTTCATTATATTTAGCATACTGGCTATTGATTAATGTGTTAGTAACCATTATATCACCTCTATGTTGTGATATAATTCTACTATCAAAAAACATGCCAACTTTTTAACGCATTTATAGGAAGAATTTACCTATTGAAAGATTATTTATTGAATATTGTGTTGTATGCTTTAGTGGCTTCTTCTGTACCGTTTTGGATAAGTGGTTGTTCAATTTTCATTTCGCTACCACCGTTAAGTGTTGCTTCAACAAACACAAGTTTTGCTTGTTTATTTATTGCTGGGTAAAGGAATTGCATTCTTTTTGGCTCTAGGTTATTTAATTTACACACAGAGATTGCTTCAACTAGCATATCTGCATCATATGAAAAGTATAGCCTGCCACCTGATTTTAAGTTTGACTTTGCAAACTTACAGAGTATGTCCATATTCATGTGTGTAGTAAACCTAGCAATTTTTTCAGTTTCAGATACGCTATGTTTACCTGTTCCAATGTGCCTATATGGTGGATTGCAAACGACTGCATCAACTTTTTCAGCGTGGCGGTAATCTTTAATATTTGCAAGTATTGGCGTTACTGCATTTGTCATGTTAGATAGCTCGATAGATTTTATCATACAGTCGTACATATATTGTTGCAACTCAATAGCTATCGGTTTAACGCCATAAAATTTTGATAACAATATAGAAATTACACCGCTACCAGCACCAGCTTCAATAACTTTAGCAGACTTTTTCAACTTAGCAAATCGAGCTAATATTGGCGAGTCGCAACCAAAGCGAAACCCTTGCCCAGCTTTCGGTTGGCAGATTTTTACATCTTCATAAATAATTGTATTTATCGTGTGTTCAACTAATCCCATAATGTAGGATTGTATCAAATAGTGATGGTTTCGACAACGAGTTTTTTTGTTCTAGCGATAACACAACAATCGCCTTTTAGCTAACGCTACCTTATGCGTATGGCTTACAATGTACCTTTAATGTTGTTATTCGTTGATGTGCGACCCTCGTTTTTATTACTTACGATTTACCGTTAATGTTGTTTTACATTGTTATATAGACCCGTTTTTTGTTATTTCTCGTCATTACAAGAAACATTTTTTATATACTTCGTATTTACTTTTTTTGTTCGTTATTTCCTTTGCTCACAAGAAACATAGGCTTATTTCTAAGCTCATACTTCGCTAAGAACTAACGACAATGTTTTGTAGCAAAAAGTAACAAAAACGTGGGGGTTTTATGTTCGCTTTGCTCCAAGAAATATTAGCCTATTTCTAATCTCATACTTCGCTAAGAACTAGCTATAATATTTTGATTCTTATATACCCCCCAAACGAGTTAAGACTCTCAAGATTACATGATAGAGCCTTAACAATCCTACTACCTCAATAATACACCGAGAACGCTACATTCTACACGTGTAACGATATACTTGCGAAAATATCATACGCTTTCTACTTACGCTATATTATGCGTATTGCTACGATTTACCGTTAATGTTGTTATGGATTGTTATATAGACCCGTTTTTTAACAAGGTGCAACACTCCGTTACTGGAACATATAACCACTCGTCTTTCGTTCTCGCAACTGCGAAACTCCTCATCTTGTAACCATTTTCACGACGTTGTTTCGACCCTAGCAACTGTGAAAATACTAACAATCTTTCGTCAAACATGTCCTCGTTACCGCTCAAACTCACTCCTCGCATA
>CAYJIW010000097.1:2254-6627 GCA_964370335.1 uncultured Deferribacteraceae bacterium | reverse complement strand
TAGTGCCATTTAGAGTACAAAGAATAAAAAGCGATTATTACGTTATCGCTAGAACGCCCACATCCAACAAAAAATGTATATACAAACCATAAAATATACTATTCTAAAATATATCGTTTATATTAGGCAATTGATATGTTGCATACTTAATTCTAGTGTGCTATACTTAAAACTAATAATAATTAATTAGCAATTAGGACATTAAAATGGAACAGATTCGCATACTGGGTAACAAAACTGAAGACGAAATCCGTGCTTTATGCCTGAAGGATTACACCTTACAACCGACAGAATATGTCATCTCGTCATATGAAGAATATTCGACTGTTACGTTTAGTGTGCCTGACAGGATAGAACCTTCAAAATTTATGATTGCTGTTAGCCCGGGTGCATATCAAGCATACCTTAGTTTGTATCCATCTATAAATACTGGCTCTATGATGAGTATTGAACAAGTGTTCCAGCTTATCAGCGATGAGGGCGTCACACTTAACCTTGAAGAAAAAGCAATTACCGAAGCATATGAAAGCTTTATGAATGGCGATGTTGTTGAAAACTTACTTATATCTCAAGGTGTTGAGGCTACAAAAGGGCGTGATGCTGAAATTACTATCCATTTTGACAAAAAAGATAACAGGCCAAAAATTGTTGATGGCAAAGTTGATTATAAAGAAGTTAATGTTATACAAGTAGTCCATAAAGGCGACATATTAATAACGAAAAAGCTTGCAACACAAGGCTCTCGTGGCAAGAATGTTAAAGGTGATGATATTCCACCTATTCCCGGTGCTGATATTGTTATATTGCTTGGCGATGGCGCTACTGTGAATGATACAGGCACAGTATATACTGCAACTGTTGATGGATATGTCGAATATGGCAACAACAGGCTAGCTGTTCACCCTGTTTATATAGTCAACGGCGATGTTGACTACTCTACTGGCAACATAAAATTTAATGGTGCAGTACACGTAAAAGGCGAGGTATTATCAGGCTTTAGGGTGGAAGCAAACAAATCTATACTTGTTGATGGTGTTTGCCAAGATTGCGAGCTTGTTTCAAAAGGTAACATAATATTGCGTACTGGCATAAAAAGCACTGGCGCTGGCACAATTACTGCTGATGGCGCTGTTAACGTCGGCTATGCAGAGAACGCAAAAATATATGCAAAAGAAAATATCGAGATAAGAAAGTACGCTTATAATTGCGAGCTGTTTGCTGGCGGGCGTATAGATGCAACTGCTGGCGATGGTATTGTTGCTGGTGGCGTGTTGAACGCTTTTCGCGAAATATCTGTTAAACAGCTTGGTACAACAGGTAATATGCGGTTTCCTATCTACGTTGGTTACAAATATTTTATTGAAGCAGAGCTTGAGCGCTTACGTGTTGAGATAGGCAGGGCGACAGATATTAAAGAAAAGCTTGATGAAACGCTTTCTGGTTTTGACTTAACTAACGATAAAATAATTACGAACCCTAAAATTACTAAGCTGTTAAACACAGATAAGGCTGTTACAGAGTTGATAGCTGTACTTAAAGAAAAAGAAGAAAAACTTATTACAGATATGAGGGCAAAAAACCCTAGAATAAAAGTAAAAAACAGAATTTATGAAGGTGTTAGAGTGAACTTTTATAATGTTGGGGTGACATTAAAAGAGGAATTGGAAAATATTGTTTTTTACTACGACGAAAAATATAAAGAGGTAGCATGGGTTAGTATGAAAAATATTAACTCAATTGAATTGAATGACTAACAAAGAAATTATTATACGCGGTGCAAGGCAGCACAACCTTAAGAACATTGATATTGACATACCAAAAAATCAATTAGTAGTACTTACAGGGCTTAGTGGCTCTGGTAAATCAACATTAGCTTTTGACACATTATATGCAGAGGGACAACGACGATATGTCGAGTCGTTATCATCATACGCTCGCCAATTTTTAGAGCTTATGGAAAAACCAGATGTTGATTTGATAGAATACTTATCGCCTGCTATTAGTATAGAGCAAAAATCTATTAGCAGAAACCCACGCTCTACAGTTGGCACAACTACAGAAATTTATGATTACATGCGACTACTTTTTGCACGTGTTGGCGAAGTTTTTTGCCCAAAGTGTGGCAAAAAGATTGAAGCGTACACAGTGCAACGCATTGTCGATATGATAATGGAACTTGGTATGGGCGCAAAGATAGAAATATTATCACCGATAATCAGGGGCAAAAAAGGCGAATTTAAAAAACTTCTTAAAGAGTTACTAAAAGAGGGTTTCGTTAGGGGCTATGTCGATGGCGAAAGTATCCGCCTTGAAGATGAAATAGTTATTGATAAGTTTGTTAAGCATGATGTTTCAATATCTATTGATAGGATAGTGCTAAAAGAAGATATTATGCGCCGTTTGACAGACTCGGTAGAGATTGCATTGCGCCACGCATACGGACTTGTTGAAGTATTGCACGATGGCAAAAAGAAGCTATATAGCGAAAAGTTTGCATGTATCGAGTGCGATATTAGCATAGTAGAGGTCGAACCACGTATTTTCTCATTCAACAACCCATATGGCGCATGCCCAAAGTGCGAAGGGCTTGGTGAAAGTCTAGTTTTTGATGAAGAATTTATTATACCAGATACATCTAAAAGCATACGTGATGGCGCAATAAAAGCTTGGGAGCAGTTTGATAACTTTCATTTTTACAATACGCTAAACGCTCTATCAGAAAAGTTTAAGATAAACTTGAACACTCCGTGGAGCAAGCTAACAAAAGCTCAACGTGAAATTATTTTAAATGGCTCTGATGAACCGCTTAAAATGTTTACTTTTAAGGGCGAAAAGAAAGTCTATTACGAGAAAAAGTTTGAAGGCGTTTTTGGCGAACTGAACGCTATGCTATCATCTGGCAACCAATCTGAAATAGATGCAGCAAAAAAGTTTATGTCACACAAAGTGTGTGATATGTGTAACGGCACAAGGTTGCGCCAAGAAAGCTTATCTGTAATGATTGGCGATAAAAATATTGCACAAGTATCTAGCCTAAACATTATCGAGGCGATAGACTACTTTGAAAATCTTAAATTTGAGGGCTTCAAAAAAGAAGTCGCAGATAAAATAACACGTGAAATATTGCGTAGGTTAAAGTTTTTAAACGATGTTGGGATAGATTATATCACACTTGACAGGAAAGCTGGCACGCTTTCTGGTGGCGAATCGCAACGTATTAGGCTTGCTACACAGATAGGTTCTGGCTTAACTGGCGTATTATACGTTTTAGATGAGCCATCTATCGGACTACACCAGCGTGATAACGATATGCTTATTGGCACGTTGAAAAAGTTGCGTGATATTGGTAACAGTTTGATAGTTGTTGAGCATGACGAAGATACAATCATGCAGGCAGATTACGTTATTGATATGGGTGTTGGTGCTGGTAGAAAAGGCGGCGAGATTGTATTTGCTGGTAAGCCAGAAGATTTATTGAAGAACGAATTATCGCTTACAGGTAAATATATGTCTGGTAGGATGCAAATAGAAGTACCAAAAAAACGTACGAAAGCTACAAAGAACGCTATCAACATTAAAGGTGCTTGCGAACACAACCTGAAGGATATTAATGTATCAATTCCGCTAGGGTTGATGACGTGTGTTACAGGTGTTAGCGGTTCTGGCAAATCTACACTTATTTTAGATATACTATACCCATACTTGATGCGTGAGATGTATGGCTCGACGTATCGTGTTGGTAAGCATAAAAGCATTACAGGCACTAAAGGGCTAGATAAAGTTATTGATATAGACCAATCGCCTATTGGTAGAACACCACGTTCTAACCCAGTTACATATACTGATATTTTTAAAGATATTAGGGATTTATACGCATTATCACCAGAAGCAAAACGTAGAGGGTATAACGCTGGTCGTTTTAGTTTCAACAAAAAAGGTGGCAGATGTGAAGTTTGTCAAGGCGAAGGATTTATTAAAATTGAGATGCACTTTTTACCAGATATGTATGTAAAGTGCGACTCGTGCAACGGTCAACGATATAACCGTGACACGCTAGATATTACTTATAAGAACAGAAGCATTGCAGATGTGCTTGACATGACAGTAAACCAAGCATCAGAATTTTTTGATAATATACCAAAACTTTCTGATAAGCTAGAAGTATTGCGAGAAGTTGGGCTTGGATATATAAAACTAGGTCAACCAGCTACGACACTTTCTGGTGGCGAGGCACAGCGCGTTAAGCTTGCAAAGGAACTTATGCGTAAATCTACTGGCCAAACGATATACTTATTTGATGAGCCAACAACAGGTTTACACTTTGATGATATAAGTAAATTAATAAAAATCTTTGATAAATTGCGAGATTGTGG
>CAYJIW010000097.1:0-2244 GCA_964370335.1 uncultured Deferribacteraceae bacterium | reverse complement strand
CTGTAGTAATAATCGAACATAACCTTGATGTTATCAAGTGTGCAGACTATATTATAGATTTAGGACAAGAGGGCGGAGTTCGTGGCGGATCGTTAGTATTTGAAGGTACGCCAGAGGAGTGTGTGAAGTGCGAAGACTCATACACTGGGCAATACTTGAAAAGTAAGTTGATGATATGATGAAAACAATACTAAACCAGAAAGCATTATTTAAAAAGATATTTATCGTAATGATGATAATGTTTGTTTCTGTAGAAGCTTATTCGGCATCTACAATGGATTTATATAAAAAGCTGATAGCGCTTGATAAATCGACTGTTGCATCTAGGCAAACGTATAAAAACTTAGGTACGGAGTTTTACGAGATATATTCAAAAAACCCATCGGCACGTGGCGCAGATGAGGCATTGCTTGGTACTGCAAGGGTTTATAGGCGCTCTTACGAACGCTTTAAAATATCGGAAGATTTAGATACAACACTACGCTACTACAGCACACTACAGGGTGCGTTTGAAAGTGCAGCATCTAGGGAAGCGTATATCGAGGCTGCAGACATATTTAAGCAACGTGGCGATTATACATCTGCTAGGTTTACACTAAATAAACTTATAAATAAGTATCCTGATACATCACAAGCAAAAATTGCTACACAAAGGCTTAACAACTTAAATAATGTATCGAAATCGCCAACTATTACAGCACCAAAAACGCCAAGCGTTAACTCAATTACTAAAGGTAAGCCAGAGTTGACTAATGTCGTTATCCCACCAACGCCACAAAAGGAAGAAGTACGCACAGTTACACCAGTATCAACACCTACAGGCGATGTAATAGTTAAGGGCATCAGGTACTTTTCAGATAAAGATTATACACGTGTTGTTATAGACTTATCGCACGCTGCAAAGTACGAAAGTAGATGGTTTAGGGCAGACCCAGCAATTAAAAAACCGTCTAGGTTATCAATAGATATTCATTCATCTAATATCGAAAAAGATATATCGAAAAGTATAGCAATAAAAGATGGGTTACTTAGCGCAGTTAGGCTTGGTTATCATGCGCCTGAAAAACGCACACGAATAGTGCTAGATTCTGAAAATGTGAAAGATTTTACTGTATTCCAGATGGTAAACCCTAGCAGGATTGTTGTTGATGTATATTCTGAGGATAAAGGCTTTAAGGGTACATCTAATTTACCAGTTGCAACAGCTCCAGTGCCAGATAATACAAACATATATACACCACGACCAAACCCACAAATAACTGGCGATATTGGCGATATGACACTTGGGGCAGCACTAGGCTTAAAAATTAAAACAATAGTTATTGATGCTGGGCACGGTGGCAGAGATCCCGGCGCAGTCGGCAACGGTATTTATGAAAAAGACCTTGTGTTAGATTTAGCTAAAAAAGTTTATAACTTACTGAAGAAAGATAAATCGCTCAATGTTTATTTAACACGTGATGATGATACATTTTTACCACTTGAGGAACGTACAGCTATTGCAAATAAGTATAAGGCAGACTTGTTTGTATCTATACACGCAAATTCTGCTAAGAATAAATCGGCATTCGGTATGGAAACATACGTGTTTAACGTAACAAATGATAAAGCAGCATTAGAAGTAGCAGCACTAGAGAACCAAGCAACTACAAAATCTATATCAGACTTGCAAGGGATATTGACAGATATTTTAAAATATTCAAAACTAGAGGAGTCTCTATCGCTTGCTGGTTTAGTGCAAAATGGTATGGTTGGTATTTCAAAAGCCAAAAGCTTAGGCGTTAAACAAGCTCCGTTTTATGTACTTGTTGGTGCAACAATGCCTTCAATACTAATAGAGGTGGGCTTCATCTCTAACAAGGCAGAGGCACAAAAGTTAAAAACGACAGCATACAAAAATAAGATAGCTGAAGGCATACATAAAGGCTTACGTGAATACATAGATAAGTATAACAATTAGTATCAAAATAATTTTATAAGGCTAAAATATTGGGATTTGAAGGATTATTTGAGCCAACTAGGCTTTTAACTTTCTTTTTAGTAGTTATACGTATGAGCGGTATAATGTTCACTGCGCCAATATTTTCTGGTGCAGGTCTAAACGCTCAGTTACGCATGATGTTATCTATAATAATATCGTTGCTACTATTTCCAACTATTTCACCACTTGTACAAGTCACAGATCCACACGTTTTATGGCTAATAATAAGCATATTTAAAGAATTGTTGATAGGGATAATCATA
>CAYJIW010000096.1:0-6658 GCA_964370335.1 uncultured Deferribacteraceae bacterium | reverse complement strand
TCGTTGCCACTCCGCCTTCGCATTGTGGCAACACAGTGTGTTGCTCTGTTTGCTCTCCCCGCCGTCGTTGTCACTCCGCCTTCGCTTTGTGGCAACACAGTGTGTTGCTCTGTTTGCTCACCTCGTTCTCAAGCCGATTACATCATCAATTATTAATGCGTCATCGACATGATAACTTTGTTGTTTCTCGAACTTGCTCGTCATGTACCAGCGTGTACACTCGCTCGCAAGTTCTCGCGGTACTCCCCGCCGTCGTTGCCACTCCGCCTTCGCATTGTGGCAACACAGTGTGTTGCTCTGTTTGCTCACCTCGTTCTCAAGCCGATGACATCATTAATTAACATTTTTGTGCGTCATCGACATGATAACTTTGTTGTTTCTCGAACTTGCTCGTGCAGAAAGTATGTAACTATACTTAGTAGTTAATATTGATAATCCCTCAAATCTAAAAGGTTTGGGGGATTTTTATTTAGTTTTTATGATAATTTTTGATGATGAAAAGTGGACCCAAATGCATACAGTGTTACCTGTAGGCATTTGGGAGAATGATGCAGGGTGGATTTGTAGACTGCATCAAGTTTTAATTATAGATAAACTTCAATACGATATAAAACCTATTAAATCAATAGTATCAACAACCTATAATGGAATATAGCAAAATAAAAAATCATTGTCAAGTATATTTGTCTATTTAGATATAAATTTTTTAGAATTTAACTAAAAGTTACTTTTGTTATGTTCATAAACTATTGATAAATTTTAAATACAGAGAAATTGTGATTATTTTGTAACTAAATCTGTATTAATTGCGTCATATTAAGTATAATAATAAATAATAATAAATAATAATATTTTAGGAGTATGATATGAAGTTAAAAGGTTTAATTGTTTTTGTAGTTTGTTTTGGTATTCTTGCATCAAACAGCTATGCACAGCAAGGCCCAGCAGGTGCTGGTGCAAAAAAGCCAGCTAGTGTTTTAGTTACACTTGCTGATGTTGTTGAAGTTCAAAGTTCACCAATGATTGATGTTACAGGTGCATTATATTTTCAAAACAAATCTGACATTGCAGCAGAAAGTGCTAGCAAAGTTGTAAAAGTATATGTTAATGAAGGCGATGTTGTCAAAAAAGGCGCTCCGATTATACAACTTGATGATGATGAAGTTAGTTTCCAACTTGCAGCAGCGATAGCATCTGCAGAAAATGCTAAGCACGATAGAGATTTTGCAAAGGCGACATTAGCACGTAACGAGTTGTTATACCAAAATAAATCTATTTCTGACCAAATGTATGATAACTATAAAACTACATACAATAAATCTGAAAGCACTTACCAAGCTGCACTAAACCAAGTAAACATTTTACAACGTGAAAAAGATAAAATGCTTATCCGCTCGCCACTAGATGGTGTTGTTACTTCTAGAGATGTCTATGAGGGCGAATGGGTTACAGCAGGTGGCATGGTTGCAAATGTATCAGCGTTAGAGTTTGAAGTGCGTGTCAATTTACCAGAGCGAGTGCTACCATTTGTTGATGAAGGCGACGGATTGCACGTTTTTACGTCTTTTGGCACTATTAGGCCAACTGTTGTATCTGTCAATGTAAAGGGAGATATTTCAACCAATACTTTCCCAACAAAGCTATCTATTGGCGCTAACAAAAACTATCGTGAGGGTATGAAAGCTACTGTAAAAGTGCCATCAGGCAAATCAATAAAAGCGCTATACGTCCCTATTGATGCAGTCGTTGATAAAAGCGGCGCAAAGGGTGTTTATGTTGCAAAGGGCAATATCGTTAATTTCTTGCCTGTAGAGGTTGTTGGCTATAGAACTAAGGGTATTACTATACAATCTAGCGAGCTAAAAGCTGGCGATAAAGTTGTTGTTTCTGGCACAAACTTAATTGGCGATGGCTCAACTATTAGATTAGCAGGTAAATAATCATGAATATTATTAAATTTGCACTAGAAAATCCTGTAAAGATTTTTGTTGCTATATTATTTGTTGTAGTTTTTGGCGTACAAGCTATGTATAGCATGCCATACAGGTTAATACCTAGTATAGAAAGCCCACAAATTACAATTAGGACATCTTGGTCTGGCGCATCTCCATACGAGATGGAAAAAGAAATTATCGACCAGCAAGAACGTGTGTTAAAAACTATACCTGGCGTTGTCGATTTTGAAAGTATGGCATCAAACGGCTTTTCATATGTTTCATTACTGTTTGATATAGATGTTGAAGTAAACGACGCTATGTTACTTGTATTAAACAAATTAAACGAAGTTAGAAGCTACCCAGATAATGTTGAAAATCCAACTATCCGTTCTGCCAATAGCGATAGTACATCAGTTATTGATTTAGTTTTGAGGACAACCGATGATAACCCTCGTGACATTGAAGAATACGGCACATATTTTGAGGAAACGATACGTTCGCATCTTGATAGGGTTGTCGGTGTTGCTGATTTAAGCGTTTGGGGCGGTGTAGCATCTGAAATACAAATCACTATCGACCCAGCAGTATTGAGTGTTCACAACATTTCTGTTACTGATATATCTAGCGCATTAACTAGCGAAAATATTGATATATCTGGTGGCGATGTAGCATTTGGACAAAAGGATTACCGCTTTAGAACACTAGGCGAAGTTGAAACTATAGAAGATATTCAAAAAATTGTTATCCGCTCTGGCGATAACTCTCGTATAACTATTGGAGATGTTGCAACAGTTGAGCGTGGCTATGCAGATAGATCATTTGCAGTTAGGTATGGTGACGAAAGCGCTATGATGGTTGGCGTTATCGCTGAGGCTGGCGCAAATGTACTCCAACTATCTAATGGTATGGAAGAAACTATCCTTGAGCTTAACGAGGGTATATTAAAAGAACAAGGGTTAGAGTTTGCATGGCTATATGACCAACGTAACTATATATTAAGCGCTATTAGCCTTGTTAAATCAAATATTTTTATCGGCGGTATGCTTGCCGTAATGATATTATTGCTATTTTTAAGAAGTTTCCGTTCAACATTAGTTGTTGCGATTACTATACCGATATGTATTGTTGGTACATTTTTCATCATGAATGTTACAGGCAGAACGCTTAACGTATTAAGCCTTGCTGGTATTGCGTTTTCTGTTGGTATGTTGATTGATAACTCTATCGTCGTGCTTGAAAATATTAGTACAAAAATATCGCAAGGTAAGAACGCATTTGCTGCTGCATATGAAGGTACATCAGAAGTTTGGGGTGCGATATTAGCATCTACATTGACAACTATTGCAGTATTTTTACCGATAGCGTTCGTAAAAGAAGAAGTAGGGCAAATGTTTGGCGATATCGCAATAGCGATTAGCTCGGCAGTTGGCTTAAGTATGATAGCTTCTATGTTTGTTATCCCTGTATTGATGAATTTGTTTTACAAAAACAAACCTACAAAAGTAGATAGTAATAAAATAAGCACATCTATTGGCGAGTTTGGCAATAAGTTAGTACATATTATTACAACTGTGTCTGTTAAAATCAATAGTCGTTTATCGTTTAGGTTAGCTATTATTGTTGGTTTGACGCTAACATCTATTACTAGCGCATATTTACTAATGCCTAAGATGGACTTTTTACCAACAGGCAACAAAAACTTGATTTATTCATTTATTCAAACTGCTCCGGGCTTATCATACGATGAGCGTGTTAAAATGAACGAGTTTTTCTATCAGCAACTAGAACCATTTATTGGCGAAGATAAAGATGGTTACCCAGCAATGAAAGATTTTATGTTTGTCAGCGGTAACAGTATGGTTAGGTTGATAGCGACAGCAGAGGATGGTACAAAAGTTAGAGATTTGATACCGCTATTACAGCAAAATGTTGCAAAAGTACCGGGCGTTACAGGCTCTACATCGCAATCTACATTATTTAACGTAGGGCGTGGTTCTGGTAACTCGCTTATGTTAAATGTCAGCGGTAACATGGCATACGAAGATTTAACAGAAATGGTTAATATATTCCAAAATAAAATTAAGGAAGAAATACCGGGTGCACAAATACGTGTTTCGCCATCACCAACACCGGTTTATCCAGAGGTGCAAGTTATACCGAACCGTGAAGCGTTAAGCGCAGTAGGGCTTACAACGTATGAGCTTGGCGAAATAGTTGATGTGCTTGTTGATGGCTCGACAATATCTGAATTTAAAGATGATACGCTTGGAACTATTGATATTGTTATGAAAAGTGTAAACAATGCACCTAACAACCCAGATGAAGTTGCATCTATCATGATACCAACAAGGACTGGAACACCGGTGCCTGTATATTCTGTCGCAGATGTATATGAAGGTATGGGTGTTGATAGGATACGTCGATTTAATGGCGAACGCTCATTTTCGTTATCAATAGTCGTACCGGGCAGCACAATGGTGCTAGAGGAACTTTCTGCACGAGTTATTGACGATATTTTTGGTGGTTTAAAAGATAGTGGCGAAATATCAGGTGTAAATGTATCTGCAAGTGGTTCACAAAGTAAGCTAGAAGCAGCACAAAAAATGTTAGCTAGTAACTTTGCATTAGCAATCATTATCACATATTTATTGTTATCGGCGTTATTTAATAACTTTTTATATCCGTTTATTATATTATTCTCGATACCGCTGGCGGCATCAGGTGGCTTTATAGGGCTGTGGGGCGTAAATACTTTTATCGCAACACAATCGCTAGATGTTGTTACAATGCTAGGGTTTATTATGTTGATTGGTACGGTTGTAAATAACCCAATATTGATTGTTTATCAGACATTAATGAATATACGTGGCGGTATGGAAAAAATCGAGGCAGTAACAGAAGGGTTACGCTCTAGGATACGTCCGATATTTATGAGTACACTAACATCATTATTTGGTATGTTACCACTTGTAATATTCCCGGGTGAAGGCTCAGAATTGTATAGAGGCTTAGGTAGCGTTATTTTAGGCGGTTTAGGTATTGCTACGCTGTTTACATTGTTTGTTATACCAGCGTTGTTAGCTACATTGCTACCAAACAAAAAGTAATTTGTGTGTCTTTTTACTTGTAGCGTTGTTGGTAACTGTATAGCTGTTATGCCAACACTCACTATTAATTAGCACAAATATTATTTTACATTAAATAGCACACTTTAATCGGTGTGCTTTTTATTTACAAAAAAAAAGCTACCCCTAGAGGTAGCTTCTAAACTATTTTGTTACTAAAGGTTATAGTAACTTTTTTAATGCCTTGTAATAAATATCTGCACCAACGCAAAGCGCATTTTCATCAAATGTCATCTCTGGCATGTGTAGCCCCGGTGTTAAGTTTGCACCTATACCGATAAAACCAACTTTTAGTTTTTGCACTTCATGCTTGAAGAAGTGAAAATCGTCGCCACCCGGTGTGATAATTGGAGGAAGTAAACCTTCGCTACCAAGTGTTTCTACAATACATTCTGATAAAATATTTGTAACTTCATCATCGTAATTAGCAGCAGGAACAAACCCAAAGCTTGTAATCTCGCCAGTTGCACCAATAGCTTTTGGAGCATTTTCGACAATTTCGTAAACTTTAGCTTTCATGCTATCTGCTATTTCGTTATTTTCTGCCCTAAAGTCGAACGCTAGCGATACCTTATCTGGTATTGCGTTTGTAACAACTGTGTTAGAGTTAAACATAGTCGTTTTTGCCGACCAACTTTTTGATGGTACTTCTTTAATAGCGCTAATAGCGTTCACAACTAAACAAGCTGCATCAATAGCGTTAATACCAAGATGAGGCCTTGCGCCGTGCGATTGTTTACCGTGAATTTCTGCCTTAATGATCATAGATGCGCCATGAACAAGTGCTGGTGTAGCTTCGCCAAGTTTAGCCTCTGCAATAGGGCGTAAGTGTCCGCCAATCAAGTAATCTAAATCGTTAACAACACCAGCCTTAGCCATTACTAATGCACCTTCAAGATTTTCTTCTGATGGTTGGAAAATAACTTTTAAAGTACCTTTTTCAAGCCCTTCACTAGCAATCTTCTCTGCCACAGATAGCACCATAGCGCAGTTGCCATCGTGTCCGCATGTGTGCATAGCTTGCTCTACATCGTTTACAACATGGAGCAATGCATCCATATCGGCACGAATACCGACAGTGTTGCCAGCTTGTTTTCCTTTAAGTGTTCCAACAACGCCGTACATGCCAGCAATATTTGTTTCTACATCATACCCAGCTTTTTTTAGCTGTTCAGCTATCCAAGCAGAAGTTTTTTCTTCCTTTGTGCTTGGCTCTGGAATAGTGTGTAGGTAGTTTCTAATTTCAATTACTCTTTTGTGCATAACTAACCCTTCTTATGAGAATATTGCAACTAACACACGCATAACTATTAAGCTTAATAGTGCGTTTACAACAGATATACCAATCATGATGCCATAGTATCTACCTTTAACGCCACCAGTACCAAGTACACGTCCAAGATATTGAACTTGTGAACCCATGATATAAATAGCAGGTAACATAACAGCAAGATGTGTAACGTTTAAAATTCCACTTTCGTATAAACTAGCAGCAACACCAGCTGCGCCACCCATAGATAGCCAAGCAGCCATCAATACTGTGAATGCTTCACCCGGTAAGCCGAATAATGCCATAACTGGTTGGAAAACTTTACC
>CAYJIW010000095.1:0-6747 GCA_964370335.1 uncultured Deferribacteraceae bacterium | reverse complement strand
TCATGCTGAAGTTGTTCATACAAAAAATGGAAATAAAATATTATCCAACTTTATAGATAAGATATTAAACAATATCAACTACTCTGGTGTAGAGTTTACTATCGAAGCTAACCCAGAAAGCGTAACTGATGAGTTTATACATTTGGTAAAAACATCTGATATATCAAGAGTTTCACTAGGCGTACAAAGCTTTAACGATAATGTTCTAAAGCTGTTAGGTAGGATACATGACGCCTCACTGGCTGAAAATATAGCAAAAAAGTTACTAGATACTCAAAAAGATTTTAACTTAGATATGATATTCGACATACCAAACATTGATAGCGACATAATATTTGACACAGCTAATAAAATAGTATCACTCTCACCTGCGCACGTGTCTGCTTACTCATATTCTAGTAAAGATAGAGGTTATCTTGAAGATATTGACGAAAATGATAGCCAATTTGAACAAATTGAACATTTTTTTAACTCACACAATATCCAAAAATACGAAACATCTAACTTTGCAAAAATAGGACATGAAAGCAAACACAATGTAATCTACTGGACTATGCAAGAATATATTGGGATAGGTGTATCTGCACACTCTATGCAACTATTATCTGATAGTAAATATGCTAGATATAGCGCGCCTCACGATATTAACGCCTATATAAATAACTTTATTAATAATGAAGAATATGATATATTATCTTATGAAACAGGTGTAAAAGAAGCTATTACTCTCGGGCTACGTATGGTAAACGGCGTTGATATAAACCATATTAAAAATACGTTTGGCAATATTAATAAACAATTAGATAAAGCTATACAAACACTTGTTAAGCAACAACTTTTAACGTATGACAACGATATACTAAAAACTACTAAACGTGGTGCATTAATATTAGATTCTGTTTCTGCGTATCTGTGGCAATCATAAATATCACTAATTAAGAGGAATAAATGTACTGTCCATTGTGTAAACATGACACTAACAATTTAGAGCGGATAATCATTGCCAGAACAGATAAAATTGGTGATTTAGTTTTATCAATACCATCATTTTATATGGCTAGAAAAATGTATCCCAATAGTAAAATTGCAGTACTTGTTAGAAACTATAACTATAATATTGTTAAATACCTTGATTTTATCGACGAAGTTATAAAAATTGATGATAACGAAGAATATGTAAATGAATTTATCAAAAACTTTAAAGCAGACGCGTTTATTGCGCTTTTTACTAACAAACAAGTTGCAAAGCTAGCAAAACTATCTGGTGCAAAAATAAAAGTTGGAGCATTATCAAAACCACACTCATGGATTACATATAATGCTGGCGTGTATCAAAAACGATCAAAATCTATTAAAAACGAAGCCGAATATAACTTAGATTTAATACGTTCACTTAATAAAGAACTATTTGATAATAACTTTGAAGTATATAACAAAGTTAAGTACACTAATGATAATATTCAATCAGCACAACAATTTATAAAAAATAACAACGTATCATCACCTTTTATACTTATACATCCATTTGATGGCGGTTCTGCTAAAAACTTAACACTTAACGAATATAAACTACTAATAAATAAAATAAAATCTAATATTGATATAGACATAGTTGTATCATGTACAGATAATGAGTATGAAAAAACAAAACAACTTGAAAATGCAATAATATATAAAGCTAGTAATGATATACTTGATTTTGCAGCATTAGTAGATTTATGTAGTGTGTTTATGGGCGCTAGTACAGGCACAACACATATAGCTGGTGCGTTAGGCAAGCAAGTTGTTGCTATATATCCAAAAAAAGCTACCCAGTCACCTACAAGGTGGGGGTTATATAGCAATAAGGATAATACAACTTATATAATTCCTGATAGCGATAACGAAGATTACTCGCATAAATCGTTCGATAATATTACAGATGATGTTATAAACGACATATCAAATACTATAATTAGCAAGGTGAAAAATGGATAACAAGCTACCTTTAAGCGTTGCGATAATCACATTTAACGAAGCTGAAAGACTACCAAAAACACTTGATAGCATTAAAGATTTAGCAGATGAAATTGTCATCATAGATTCAAATTCTACTGATGATACAATAGACATTGCAAAATCATACGGTGCAAAAACTTATACTCAAACATGGCTTGGATATGCTGAACAAAAAAATTTAGCACTCGAAAAATGTAGCAACGATTGGATTTTATGCCTAGATGCTGATGAAGTTGTTACGCAAGAGCTTGCAGAAGATATTAATAATGCAATTTTAGAAGATGATTATTATGCATTTGAAGTCAATAGACGCACATTTTACCTTGGTAAATTGTTAAAGAAAGCGTGGCAACCAGATAATAGACTTAGACTTGTAAATATAAGCAAATCAAATGCAAAATGGGTTGGCGAATTTGTACATGAAGAATTACAAGTAAATACAGAGATAGCAGTACTTGATGGCGAATTAATACACTACTCGTATAAAGATATTACAGACCATTTTGAAAAAACAATAAAATATGCAAAACTATCTGCTGAAAGCTACTATGTAAGACGAAAAAAGGTTTCAATGTTTAAAGCTTTTGGCTCAGCAAAATTCTCATTTATAAAGCTATACTTTCTAAAAATGGGCTTTAAAGATGGTATGCAAGGCCTGATAGCTGCAGTTAGTGCATTTGTTTATACGTTTTTAAAATATGCATACTTATGGGACATGTATAGAAATGAAAAACAATAATCCATATGTAATATCTGTTGGCAACTTGTCTATGGGTGGCACAGGTAAAACACCACATACTATTGCTATCGCAAACCACTTTATTAATAAAGGCGAAAAAGTAGCAATTTTATCAAGAGGTTATAAAGGCAAGATAGGCTATGACACACACGTTATATCTAACGGCGAAAAGATATTAATAGAGCCACCTTATGCATCAGACGAGCCATATATGATGGCATTAAATGTGCCTCAAGCTATTGTAATAACAGGTAAATTACGTAGTAAATCGCTTGAATTAGCTATTAAAGATTATAATATCACAATGGCCATACTTGATGATGGATTTCAACATAAATCCGTGAAAAAAGATAAAGATATAGTGTTACTAGATTATAAAAACCCAATATCAACAGGCTTTCCTGTCCCATTTGGTTATTTACGTGAGTTTCCATCTGCATTAAAGCGTGCAGATATTATTGTATTTACTCGTGCTATTGATGAAAATATCCCGGAACGTGCTAAAAAGTATGTCGCTAATAAGCATGTTTTTTTTAGCAATATATCGTACAAACATATCGTACATAACAATAATTTAATCAATATATCAGACATAAAAAATGAAAATATAGTTGCTTATTCTGGTATTGCAAACAATAATTCGTTTAAAACAAGTTTAACTGATTTTGGTGCAAAAATATCATATTTTAAAGCCTTACAAGACCATAAAGCACCTAGCGAACAAGATATTGAATTATTACTTGAAAATCACTCTAAAATGAGCAATTTTCCAATAATCACAACTGAAAAAGATTACGTAAAAATACCAAAAAAATATAAAAATCATTTCTCATATATTAAAATTGACATAAATATTAATGACAAAGAGCATTTTTATAATATTTTGATTAATGATTAAAAAGTGTTTACATTTTTATAGATTAGTAGTACTTTAGTTATTCAAAAATAAAAATTTGTATATAAAATGGTGATACAATTATGAACGAACTTGCAAAAATTTTGAACGAAAAAATATCTAACGATAACCCTGCTCTTTTAGCAATGTTATCTGACTTAGGTAAAGAGCTTTATATGCCACGTGGCATTATTACACAAAGTGCAGAAGCTAAACAAAAGGCTACAAAGTTTAACGCTACTATTGGTATTGCAACTGACGAAAATGGGCCAATGTACCTCGATTGCGTACACGATAACTTATCTGCATTTTCACCTAGTGATATTTATCCATATGCGCCTACTACTGGTGTTGTAGCTCTTAGAGATGCATGGGCAAACAAGTTGCTACATGATAACCCTACATTAAAGGGCAAAACTTTTGGCAAACCTATTGTTACAAATGCGTTGACACATGGACTAACTCTTATTGCATCATTGTTTGTAAATAAAGACGATTTTGTTGTATTACCTGACAAATTTTGGGGTAACTACCGCCTTACTTTTAGCTTAATGCATGGTGCAAGCATTGCTACGTATGAAACTTTTGATAACGATGGCAACCTAAATGTAGATGCACTACTTAACAAAGTACAAGAATGTGGCAAACTTAAAGGTAAAGTAGTAGTATTATTAAACTTTCCTAACAACCCAACAGGCTACACACCTAGCCATGATGAAATGCACAAAATTGCTGATGGATTAGTCGAAATAGCTGAATCTGGCATTAAAGTTATAGCTGTTGCTGATGATGCTTACTTTGGCTTATTTCATGATAGCACTGCTTTTACGGAGTCTATATTTGCATTATTAGTTGAACGTAGCGAAAACTTATTAGCGATAAAAATTGATGGCGCAACTAAAGAAGAATTTGTGTGGGGCTTACGTGTTGATTTTATCACATTCGGCGCTTATGCAAATGGTAAAACTGATGCTTTAGAAGCACTAGATGTTAAAGTTGCAGGTGCAATACGTGGTACAATATCTAACTGTACAGCACTATCACAAATGGCAGTATTGAAAGGCTTACAATCTGATAGTTTTTATGCTGAAAGGCAAGCAAAAAACGATATTATAAAAGCTAGATGTATAAAAGTTAAAGAAGTTGTCGCTATGGAAAAATATCATGATGAATTTACTCCATATGCTTTTAATTCTGGTTATTTTATGTGTGTTAAGTTATTGAATAAAGATGCTGAATCTGTACGTATTTACTTGCTAGATAAGTATGGTGTTGGCGTTATTAGCACATCAGAAACTGATATAGGTGTTGCATTCTCTTGCTTAGCAGAAGAAAATGTCGAAGAATTATTCGACCTACTTTACAAGGCTTGTAAAGAAGTTTAATCAAATTATATAACCGTTATGTTAAAAGCATAGCGGTTTTTTTATTAAAAAAAAAGCACCCAAGTGTTACCTTGGGTGCCCGTATGGAAGGAAGTTGCATATGGGTATTAATGCAAGTTTCCTTGTTCTTATTTTTATTTATATACTTTCAATAAATTCTTTATCTTGCCTAATGTATGCAAGTAACAGTACCGCCATTGATTTATATAGTATTTCATCTATTGGGAAGGTACTAATTTTGTTACAAACTGTATCTACCCAGTTACCAAACCTGACAGTATGGAAGTATTTTTGCTCACCTATCATTAAATCATATGCTTCACTTTTGTCATTCTTTATTGCTTCAACAGTTTCAAAAGCTAATACAGACATAAAATATAGTTGTGCAATCAAGCTATCTTCATATACTTTAAGATGAGCTGGCAATTTATAATTATACTTATTTAGCAAAACATTCATTTCTTCAAATGGTTTTTGCATTACCATCCTATCGTCTGACGAATAATATGATTCTTCAAACATAATTGTTTCTGGAAGACAGAACATGTTAGTATATTTAAGTAATTGTTCGTCATCATATACTTTTATATCGTTTGTACTATCTCTATTTTGTATATAATCTTTTACATTTTCAAAGTTATTAACGATTGTACTATCTTCAGTACTTTCAGCAAATATTTCTAAAACTGGCAACATATCTTTAATTTGCTTATAAAATTCATCATCTGGATAAGCATTAAAAACATTGCTAAAAAATTTATATAATCTACCTCTACCTTCATGTATTGGCATTTCGTTTTCTAATTCATTATTCATTAACGTCTCGTAAAATTTTATTAAGCGGGCAGCGTAACGCTACCCGCAAGTATGAGGAAAATTACTTTTTATGTATAGTAATTTGCGCTGTTTTCTTCTTAACATAGTAAGAAGGTTTAGTATCTGTACGATTGTTTACAAATGCGTACGGAAATTCTGATGGGTTTAATTGGACCGCATCAGGATATTTGCTTGTAATTTCAGAAACTGTACCAAAATCTAAAGCACGACCAACGCAGCTAAGCACGCATGTAGGTTTTTCGTCAGCAGCTAGCCTATCTCTACATAGTGTACATTTTTGTGCTGGGTGTTCAATTTGCCACCCAACTATAATTTCTGTTTCTTGTCTATCGCTAGCTATTTGCGGTTTAGCAAATGGGCAAGCAGTTATACATGCTTGTAAGTTTTGGCATTTGTTACGGTCGATAGTAACTATACCACTTTCATCATCTTTAGTGATAGCATTGAAGCCACAAGCCGCAACACACGCAGGTTCTTCACAATGGTTACAACCCATAGATAATGGAAAAAATCCGCCATTAACTTCGTGCGTTTCTTGTGTACGCCAGTTTACTGGTCCAGGGTTTAGCTGGTTCCAGTCTTTACAACCTACTGTACAGGCGTTACAACCCATACAACGAGATTGATCATAATAAAATGCTACTTGATTATTGTTCGCCATAATATTCACCTAACCTTAAACTTTTCTAATTTTTACATAACACATTTGTTGTGCGTTACCATGGTCAATACGAGATGGTCTTGATGCAATCAATGTGTTTGCACAACCGCCATCATCTTTGCCGTCTTTTGGATTAGGGTCATACCAACCGCCTTGGTGTAGGTTGATGTGTCCACGTACACATCTATCAGTAACTTTTGCTATAACACGCACAGCTCCGATTGGGTTGTAC
>CAYJIW010000094.1:3678-6796 GCA_964370335.1 uncultured Deferribacteraceae bacterium | reverse complement strand
ACATGCATTGTATTCAAAAACTACTTCATGACCGTAGCGAAATCTCTACCGCAGGTGAGCAAACAAAGCAAAGCATGTCTTTGCCACAAGGCGAAGACGGAGTGACAACGACGGCGGGGAGGAAGATAGAAGGGGGACGGCGGCGGATTGCAGACATTTAAAAATAATTATTGTAGCAATCGAGTCCCCTTTCTAAACTGTGTTATCGCCAGAACTTAGCCTACAACCTACGGCACAAACTGCAACGTAGGGAAATCTACTGCTGGATTTGCTCCTTGTATAAATTCGTACTCAATAACATTAGTATTGCCCGGTAAGTTTTCATAAATTACAACTGCATTATTCATCGCTGTTACATTATCGTTTAGTTGCTGGATATTCAACAGCTTTGTTGCATTATCTACACTTGCAAACCCATTATCATCTAGCAAGAAATAGTTTGACCGAATATATACGCTTGCATCTATTGAACCATACACTCCGCCTACAGCGCTTCCTGTACTTGTTATAGAAAAATCATTAATATATGATGCAAATAGCCCATTAACATCTGAGCCTCTCTTGCCAGCACCTATAATGCCGCCAACACGGTCAGCACCTGTAATTGTCATATTATCAGCATGTGATAACAGTAAATCACGTACGTTTGTACCAGCAACACCGCCAACCTCGTTACCTGTGCCAATTATAACGCTATTTGTGACATAAGTTCCAACAGTAAGATTGTTATTTGACCCTACTATTCCACCGACAGAGCCAATGCCGTTTACTGTGACTGTATCAGCATTTGATAAGGAGAGGTTGTCACCATTTAATCCAACAACTCCACCGACATTGTATTCGCCTGTTATACTAGAGCTAGTGGCTCTTAAGTTAGTAACAGTTCCAGAATTCAAGCCGACTACGCCGCCAACTGCATCAATTCCGTTCAATGTAACATTATGAACCGATACATTATCTATATTGCCATCGTTATTGCCGACTGCACCACTGATATTATCTAAACCAGTTACACTCGTATTAGATACGTGTGAGTCTTTTGTCAAGCTATCTTTATATGAAAAGCCAACCAAGCCACCAGCTTGCTCTGATGTAGAAACTACAGTAGAGTTATCTACAAACGATGAAATAAGCGTGCCATCATTTGTGCCAGCAATAACGCCTGATTGTTTGCCACCATTAACATTTGCATCTGTAACTCGTAAGTTCTTTATTGTGCCAGTAAAATCTTTAAACAAACCTTGAATATTACTTGAGTTATCAATGTATAAATAGCTGATTGTGAAGTTATCACCATTAAATACGCCTTCATACCATCTTCCGTCTGCAATAGGTACCCAAGATACATTGTCCATAACTATGTCAGCAACTAGCCTTGCATTTTGGCCGTAGTTACCGTTATTAACATAGTCACGAAACGCTTTCATGCCCTCAAGATTATGGATTAACCATTCATCGCCTAGTATAGTATAGCCGAGATCTTCTGCCACGACTTCAATAATTATATCATCAGTATAGCTACCATCATTAGTTGTGATAGTAACAGTAACCGTTGCAAAGCCAACATTATCGCCTGTGACTGTTCCGCTATTATCAACACTAGCAATATTTTGCGGTACTACAGAATATGCAACCGAGTTGTAAACTAAGTCAGCTGGTGTAATAGTTGTTACTAGAGCAATTGTGCTGTTTACTTCCGTAACATTATCTTCGCCAACTGGGATAGATAAAGTAACCTCTGGCACATCTACATGCACAGCCACGACTTCAATAATTATATCATCAGTATAGCTACCATCATTAGTTGTGACAGTAACAGTAATCGTTGCAAAACCAACATTATTGCCTGTGACTGTTCCGCTATTATCAACACTAGCAATATTTTGTGGTGCTACAGAATACGTAATCGAGTTGTAAACTAAGTCAGCTGGTGTAATAGTTGTTACTAGCGCAATTGTGCTGTTTACTTCCGTAACATTATCTTCGCCAACTGGGATAGATAAAGTAACCTCAACAGTATCAACTATAGTGTTATTGTCATCAGTAATATTTTTGTTGCTCACATTGGTTTCTCCACATGCTGATATTGTGAACGCCAATATAATAATAAGTATTTTGTTTTTCATTAACCTTGCCATAAAAAATCTCCAAAATCATTTGCTATTACGCATATATCACTAATATATACCTAGTTATCGCAAATTCAATACTTTTCAATATTATATCGACATGATTATAGATAAACTTTAAATAATTACGTTATTGACATATACCTGATGATTTGATAAAAATAAATATATTAATAAATTATGGTGAATTATGCGTCAAAACTACAAAATGCTTGCTGTTATCTATTTAGCGTCAATTTCTGCTCCTATTACGTTTTATAAAGTGCCACCCGTTATGGCTAATTTGATTGAAAGTTTCAATATATCTGTTGGTACTTCTGGTTGGTTGATGACGATATTTGCGATTATCGGTATGATATTTGCGTTACCAGCAGGGCAACTTGTTCAAAAATTTGGCGTTAGAAAATCTATAATAATTTCGCTAACATCACTTTTAGCTGGCTCTACAATCGGCTATTTTACTGATAGTTTAACAGTTTTGCTAGCTAGCAGAATGTTAGAAGGTGTCGGCTTGTGTCTATTATCTATTGCAGGTAGTACAGCTATTTTTGCTTGGTTTCCAGATAAAGGGCGTGGCATAGCTATGGGCGTTTGGGCGACTTGGGTTCCGTTCGGTACATTTTTGATATACCTTGCTCCATTTGAAAAATGGCAAAGTATGTGGCTGACATCAATAATTTATACAGCTATTGTGCTTGTGTTATTCATATTGGTATTTAAGTTGCCAGAAGGTTACGTTGCACCAACAAAAGCCAACACTAACAGTAAGTTAGCATATAAAAATGTAAACATTTGGGTGTTGACTGTCGGGTTTATGATGTTCAATATGATGTCAATATCTGTAAAAAGTTATCTGCCATTATTCTTGAGAAATGTTCATGACGTTAGCCAAGCTTCTATATTTACTAATATCATGATGTTTGCATCGCTTTTTGGTGGCCCTATAACTGGCTTTTTCTTAGGACGTATAAACTCATACACGATATTGA
>CAYJIW010000094.1:0-3668 GCA_964370335.1 uncultured Deferribacteraceae bacterium | reverse complement strand
GCTCTTTCGTTTACGCAGGGTTGCTAGCGGTATTATTTAGCCTAGATGTTATGCTGATAGGTGTTACGCTAATCGGTACAGGTATATTGCTTGGGCTAGTGCCAGCATCTACATTTTATAGCGTGCCACGTGTAATGAAAGATGAAAAACTAGCAGGATTGGGCATGTCGATATTGTCATTTGGGCAAAATACAGGCATGGTGCTTGGTCCTATCGCATTTAGCTACACTATTGATAGCTTAGGCTGGTTGGCTGGTGGCTATATCGTTGCAATATTTATGATAATAACAGCTATCACAGGCATTATACTTAAAAAAAGAACAGCTAACTAATATAAACATTGTTGGTGTTAGCAGTAGTTTGAAAAAACACCAACAACCTTACCTATTATTGAAACGCTATTATTCTCAAACTTATCAGGCGATATTAAAACAGGCTCATAATCCTTATTCTCTGATATTAAACGAAGCCCGTCAGGTGTCCATTGTATATATTTTATCAATAATGTATTATCAATACGTAGTACGTAAATGCCCTCAGTATTTAGGTTATTGTTATTAATATCAACAAAAATAAAGTCGCCATCGTTAATGCGTGGTGACATAGATGCACCATAAGCACGTATGCAATGTATATTTCCTAGTTGTTTGTTGTTAAACATTTTTTTTGGCATGCCGAACACGTCATCAATTTGTTCATCAAAAACGTCAACACCGCTACCAGCTGCAGCTTTTATATAGCTATGGTAAGGCACAGTAATTTCTTCAATATTATTAGTGATATATCTTGATGTGGTGTCTTGTATGATGTTTGTGTTATTTTCTTCATAAACATTGCCTATACCTCTACGCAACCATTTTTCGCTAACATTAAATGTTTTGCAGATTAGTAGCACCATGCTATCGTTGATATTACGTTTCCCAGATTCATAATACTGGACAGCTTGCATTGTTTTATGAATTTTTGTGCCAAACTCCGTTTGTGTCATTCCTAAAAGCTTTCTAAGCTCACGTAACCTATTATTCATAACTTCACCCAATTAAATTATATAATAATAAAATAATATTAAAAAAATGTTGACATTATACAACAATGTTGGTATAAATATAAAATATGGTGAGTTCTCACCAACAGACAGTATAATCATACCAAATTACAATACAATTAGCAAGCTATTGTATTAATTTATCGGAAGCCATTATGAAACCTACCAAAGAAAGCGTACCTAATACGCAAAAACCAAAACGCAGAAAGAAGTATCCAACAGTAAAAAACAAATCACGTCGTCCAATCTATCATACTGATGCGTATGATAAAATCTATTCAAAAGAAGCAACGTCCTACCCACGTAGTTGGGGCATGTAGTCCCATATCACAATATCTTTATGCGAGGAAATTATGAAGAAAAACGAATTAAAAATGCCTGACATTCCACAATCTAGCAACGTGCTGAAAGCAAAAAGTTTAACAATATCAGATGATTATATGTTTTCGCACGGTGCAGAGCTATTAGTGCTGTTAAACGAAGAAAAAAAAGAAATTAAAAAGCAAACAGAGGACATCATCAAACAAGCCTATAAATTGCATAAGCAGTTGAAGGGCGACCAAACAGCATTGCTAAAACCAATTGAGGAAGCAGAAAACCACCTAAAAGCCGAACTAGGCAGATATAAGCAACTACAAGATAAGCTAAAGTACCAACAAAGCCAACAAGCTATAGATGTATCTAAACAAGCCGAAGATGATATGCGCATAAAATTAGCACTTGATGCAGAAAATAGGGGCGATAGCAAATTAGCTGAAGATATAATTTCACAAATATCAACACCAGCAAGTATTTATAACGCTGGAAACGATGCACGTATTGATGTTATTAATGTGTCTAAAGAAAGGCAATCAGGAATATCTTTCATTAAAGTTTACGATGTAGATGTGTTTGATATGCAGGCATTAGTTGCATATGTTGCTGATAACATGGAGTTTATCAACTTGCTTGCGCCAGATATAAACGCTATCAAACAATACGCAAAATCAACTAATAATATATCATCTATACCCGGTGTTAGCATAACTGTGCGAGAACAAGCAAAAGCAACCGGCAGATAAATACTTGATTTGTGATAGCTTGTACGGTATATGGTATAAATGGTGCTAATGCTAGGCGCACCGCAAAAAGCCGAATGAGTGTACACATAACGTACTCGATTGAGGCTTTTTAGGAGTAACAACGCAGTAGCATTATTTAGAACATAAAGAATTTGGAAAAGTAGGGAATTTGGGGATTCTGGGGCATACTCTTTTTATATCATACACTATCCTTATCTTGTGGCACTATAGCCATAAATAAACATTATAAGGTAGAAACCATGATTAAAAACGAAGAACTCTTATCACGCATCAAAAAGGACATCGAAGTTGCTAACGAATACTACGATAGCGAAATTGCACCACTTGTTGACGAGCTAAAAAAGCTTGCAGAAGGCGACGAAGATTATTATCTTGAACATTTTCCGGGCGTCAATGGAAAGTTTGTATCACGTGATATTGCAAACACTGTTGAATATATCATGCCCGACTTGATGAAGTTATTTAACGGTTCAAAACAGCCTGTCATTATCGTTGGCAGGACTGCGGAAGATATGCAAAAAGCCGATGTTATGCAATCGCTTTGTAACTATCAAGTATCAGAAATCAACAAATCATACTTACTCAACTACAACTGGTTTAAGGAAGCGCTATACTATGGACTAGGCGTCGTTAAAGCTAGGTGGGATAGGGTAAAGCGTACAGATACTTTCACAAACTACCTATACGATGATGCATATGCGCAACTAATAGCTAGTGGCGCAGAAATAGTATCTGCCGAGCCTGTTGGAACTATCGACCCTATCACTGGCTATTCACTACATAAAGTGACTTACAAGCTAGAAATAATCGAGAAAAACGAGCCGATATTTGAAAACTTGAAACTATCAGAATTTCGCTATGATCCAGACGCTAGGAATATTAAAGAGGCAACTTACTGCATACATATTAAGGAAGTGACTGCTGATTTTCTAAAAAGGCAAGAAAATACAGGCATCTACCAAAATGTAGATGAAGCTATCGAAAGCTATCGTGACGAATATAACTATAACGAATATAAAGAATATGGCTATTCCGCAGGTGCTAGAAAAAAAGTGCAACTAGTCGAGTATTGGGGCAAAGTCGATATGGACGATAGTGGCGAGCTAGAAGATGTCGTTATTACATTAATAGGCGATACAATCATATCTATCCAAGAGAATACGTACAAAACTTATCCGTTCTTTACGCTTACAGGCATATTAGAGCCACATCAAGTAATGGGGCGAAGTATCGGGGAACTCGTCAAGCAAGTGCAAAACTTGAAAACTGTGCTAGTACGTGAAATGATTGAAAATGCAACACGCAACAACGATAGGCGAGTGTTCATTAACGCTAAAAACTTAGATGATGCTAACCAATTAGTATCTGGCGATAAGTTTATAGGTATCAATGGCAACCCTAACGAGATTATAAACTATGAACCTTTTGAGCCACTATCACCGCACACATCGGAGCTATTGCAATATGCAGAACGTGAGCGAGAAGTCAATACAGGCGTATCGGAAGTAAAACAAGGCGTAATGCCAAGCAAAATGGCGACA
>CAYJIW010000093.1:0-6860 GCA_964370335.1 uncultured Deferribacteraceae bacterium | reverse complement strand
CGCTGTAACCTCGATACCGTTTGTTAAACGAACACGAGCTACCTTTCTTAACGCAGAGTTAGGCTTTTTAGGTGTAGTAGTATAAACACGTACACAAACGCCTCTACGTTGTGGGTTCGCCTGCAATGCTGGCGATTTAGTCTTTTTGACCATTTCCATGCGACCATATCTAACTAATTGGTTTAGAGTCGGCAAAGAACACCTCCGATAATAATTCGCAAGAATATCCTGCAATTTTTTATAATAATCTTATCGCAAAGCGCACAAATATACTGTACACTTGCAAATATCATATCAACATATAAAAGTATGATTTATTTATCAACTTGTCGGAAACTCCCCATTTTAGAAGGTTTGCGGTTTGTTTCCATCCATTAAGACAGCTACACTAATACATTTTTTCAAAAAAAGCAAGCATTATTTTAAAATTTGTTAGCAAAAATTGTTTATCTACCACACATATTACACTTGTAAAGAAAATACTTGCATTTATCATTACAAATCATTATATTGTAAAGAAAAGAAGGAGGCTTATATGGCATCTGTAAACGTAAACTTTCGCATGGATAAAGAATTAAAGCAAGAAATGGAGCGGATTTGTGAAGATATGGGCATGTCTATGACTACTGCTTTCACAATATTTGCAAAAAGAGTTACCCGTGAACATAAAATACCATTTGAGGTAAAAAGCGACCCATTTTATAATGAAAGCAATATGCAACATCTTTCAAAGATTGTTTCTGATATTAACTCTGGAAAAGCTAAGTTTGTTGAAAAAACAATTGATGAGTTAGAGGACATGATTTAATGTACAAGCTTATATTTGAAGAAAGAGCTTGGGAAGATTATATATACTGGCAAAATCAAGATAAAAAAATTTTGAAACGCATAAACTCATTATTAAAAGATATTAGTAGAAACAAATTTGAAGGAATAGGCAAGCCTGAACCACTAAAAGGTGATTTGAGCGGATATTGGAGCAGAAGAATTGATGATAAAAACAGAATTATCTACAAAGTTGAAAATGAAACAATTATGATTATTGCTTGTAAAGGGCATTATAATTAGCTTACTCTGACAACTAATAAGTTGACAAATAAATACTTTAATTATATTCTACTTGCATTAACAATAGGAGAAAACTATGAAAATCTTAAAACTATCACTTATCGCAATAGTACTAACTTTTGCATTTGCTTGCTCTGAGGACGAAAGCGGTCCTACTCGTGTCATCAACGATAACCCGCCAACAATTACATTGTCACTTAATGGCGTTGAATTAGACAACTTCACGACAGGTTCTACAATCCATTTTGACAACAACACAGTTGTAGACCCTAATAATCAATACATTGTAACAGTTTCATCAACTGCACAAAATGCGCTTGATAATATTTCGCTAACATTTTCATCTACTCGTACTGATTTAAACACTGCGTTACTGTTTGTGCCACAACCAATGACTCTTGATGGCGACAATATATTTTTTAGTAATCTATTAAATAATGTCGACCCTGATGGACAACACTTTTTACAGTTTAGTATCAATGACTTTATAACAACACTCATTGCAGCATTACCAGGAGCACAATTAATTACGGGAACATCAATTGACTTATCTGGAGTTGTTGATTTAACTACTACTATTACTGCAAATGATGGTAATGGTAACGATAATGGCACAATAATTTTTCAATACGATTTTACTCGCTAATCAAAGTTGAATAAATCTATAATAGCCTTACAAATTTCACGTTTGTAGGGCTTTTTTTTCATATTATATATTGACATAATAGCATAGTAGCTATATATTACAAGTAACTTATAAAGGAGAAAAACTATGAAATTATTAAAACTATCACTATTAGCAATAGTATTAACATTTACTTTTGCTTGCGAACTACTTGAAGAACTTACAGAACCGCAAATTACAGTTACTAAAGGTGGCATTGTTATACCAAACAGCCAAACAATTACTATTGATAATGCTTCTATTGGCGATAACGATTCTCAATATGTATTATCAATCTTATCTGGCACAGGCATTGATGTACTAGAAGTATCTGCTACATCTGACTATGCAGATTTCAACACTGAACTTGTTGCACTTGGCACAGTTGACTTTGCAGATGTAAACGATCCAGCATTTGTTAGCGTTCCTGATTTAAAAGCAATTATTGATGAATTAGCTGATAAGAACATTACTATCAAAGGTCAACAAGCTTTAATTTTACCACTTAACGAAATTATTAGTGCATTATTAGTTGTTGCTAGCGATAATGGCGTAAACACTCCTGATTCTGCTGGTATGACTATCAAAATATTTGTTAAAGATGAAACTGGCGAAGCTACTGCTACAATAAATCTTTTTGTTACATTAAACACTGTTCCATCAATAGCATTACACGTGAATGGCTCTATTGTACCAATCACAGATACTGTAACGATAGAGGCTTCTAAACTTCTAGGAAGCGATCCAGATAATATCACTGCTACATTTGCAACGACACATTCGGAAGGTATAGATAACTTAACAGTTAATATATTAACAAATGATCCTGCAGTTGATGCTATTTTAGGCGTGGTATTGCAAGCATTCCCGAATGGCATTAACTTTGCTGACCCTGCTACAGTTGCTACTTTACGAGAAATGAATATCGCGTTACCTACAATCAAAGACGAAAATGAGGTAAATGTTGCACTTACACCATTGATTGCGACATTATATCGTTCATTAAATAATGATACCTTAAGCTTTACTATAACACTTTCTGTATCTTTAAGTAATAGTGCTGGCGAAACAGTATCTGAAGACATAAAAGTTAGAATAAATGGTGCTGCATAAAAAGTATTTTACTTAACTAACATACTACCCTGTAAGTTTTCTTACAGGGTTTTTTTATAAATTGACATAGATGCTCTTTTATAATATGATATTGTATGAAGTATTAAAAAATTTTAGGAGAATTAATATGAAATTTAGGTTTCTTATTATGATGCTTGTGATTGCAATAGCATCTGTTTCACTTGTAGGTTGTAAAAAGAAAGCAACTGACAATCCTGTATTATACGTTGGATTAAATGCAGAGTTCCCACCATTTGAATATCTTGACAGTGGCAAAATATCTGGTTTTGATGTTGACCTTATGACTGAAATTGCAAAGCGTGCTGGCTTAAAAATCGAGTTCCGTGATATGGCATTTGATGGCTTAATTCCTGCACTACAAACAAAAAAAATTGACTTAATTATATCTGGTATGACAGCGACTGACGAAAGACGCAAGTCAGTATTATTTTCTGACACATACTACGTATCAAAACAAGCTATTGTTACAATGGGCAACAATACTGACATCAACTCGTTTGACAACTTAAGCGGAAAAGATGTTGGTGCTGTTATTGGGCAAACTGGTGAAATAGTTGCCAAAGGCGTAGATGGCGCAAATGTAACTTCTTACAATAGACCATCAGAAGCCATCTTGGCTATGAAGTCTCACAAGATTGATGCATTAGTTATTGATTACGAGCCTGCAAGAAATTTCGTACTACAAAATGAAGGTTTAAAGTTAGTTGATGCTGAAATTGAAGAAGAAAACTATTCAATAGCTGCAAGACTAGATGAAGCAGAATTAATGACTAAAGTTAATGCTGCACTAGCATCTATTGTTGCTGATGGCACATATGATAGCTTAATCACAAAACATTTCACAGCTGAATAAAATAATAAAGCCCGTTAATAACGGGCTTTATTTTCAACTATATTTAATATTATCTACTTATTTAACACTTTAAATAAAAATTCTTGTGCTCGTTTACTGGTAGGATTATCGAAAATTTGTTTCGGGTCGCCTTCTTCCGCTATTCTGCCTTCATCCATAAAAACAACACGTGACGATACATTTCTAGCAAAACCCATTTCATGCGTTACGATTAGCATAGTCATGCCTTCTTTAGCTAATTCACGCATTACATCAAGAACTTCGTGTATCATTTCTGGATCTAGCGCCGATGTAGGCTCATCAAACAATAATATTTCTGGCTCCATAGCGAGCGTTCTAGCAATAGCGATACGTTGCTTTTGCCCACCAGATAGCTTACTTGGAAATACATCTCTTTTATCTTCTAAGCCAACTTTTTTCAACAATATCATTGCTTTTGCATAAGCCTCGTCTTTAGACAGCTTCTTTATCTGGATAGGCGCAAGTGATATATTATCAATAACATTCATATGCGGAAATAAGTTAAAATGCTGAAATACCATACCTACATTTTGGCGTATAATGTTTATATCTGACTGCGGACTCATTATATCCTTGCCATTGATAAAAATATGTCCATCAGTAGGTTCTTCAAGTTTATTAATACACCTAAGCAATGTAGATTTACCACTACCAGATGGACCAATAATAGCAATAACTTCACCTTTAGAAACGTCCATATTAATATCTTTTAGGACTTCTAAATCACCAAAATTTTTATACAGATTTCTAACTTTAATCACTTGTTTTCAACCTTTTTTCAATTTTTCTCATGAAGTAAGCAAAAGCACTCGTAAGAATTAAATATATAAAACCAACAGCTAATAACGGTTCAACACCACGATATGTTTGGCTAGTAATGATATTAGCAGAACGTAATAAATCTACACCGCCGATAAAACCAACTATAGATGTTTCTTTGAGTAACACGATAAATTCACTAACAAGAGTGGGTAAAATCTTTTTTATTGCTTGTGGTATGATTATTAACTTCATAGACATATTGTATGGCATACCTAATGCACGAGCGGCTTCCATTTGCCCTTTGTCTAGCCCCTCTATACCAGCACGAATAATTTCTGCAACGTATGCAGATGAATTTATACCAAAAGCAAGACTAGCGATAATCAGGATAGGTGTGTCCCGTAAATAGCCCACGAATAAAATGTTTGCAAATATCATGAGCTGAACAACTGCTGGTGTACCACGAATTATATTGATAAAACCAAAGGCAATAACTGATAGCGGATTAAAATGCTTCCACTTATCAAAACGCCCTAGCGGATAAAATTTTGATATAGCCATTAATGCAACAAGGATACCAAGAACTAACCCTATACCAGCTGCTATTAATGTTGTGCTAATAGAAAAAAGCAAACCATCAATTATATAGTTATATCTACCACCCTCTAAAAAAATCCAATGTAGACGCTCAAAAAATGTCATTACATGCCCTTGTTTTATATTTATATTATATATTATTGCAAATATGCATATTTAGTCAACTTAATTCTAAAATCAGCTTAATAATAATTGGAATAATCAATTTGTATAGAAATTATATTTAAAGCGTGATACCATACATTATAATTAGTAGTGCTAATGGCTAAAACTAAGGAGCAACTGTGAATAAAGTTACATTAATGGGGATAATATATTTTTTATCAATTATAGGTGCAGCTGGGTTATTAATAGGGATAACTCTTTTTATAGCTAACCACACAAAACGTATCCACGAAAAGCAACTTCAACAAGAAAATAACAAAGACGCTGATAGTTAAATCAAAAATACATATCAATAAACATAAAAAAAGCTAGCTATTAATAATAGCTAGCTTTTCGTATAATCAATTACATTTTAAGGTACGTGTACACTACCATCTGAAAGTATAGGTCTTGTTTGGTGACAAGTTATACAGTTTTTAGCAGTTGTACTTTGCCATGGAGCGCCCGTTTGTAATGCGCAACCAGTTAAACAATGCCATGTAGCGCCAGGACCAGCAAGGAAGTCTGCACGGTTATGGTTCAATGGTACTGATGTTTCATGACACTCAACACAGAAATCTGTTCTGTGGCAAGTTTGGCAACTTTCTTGGTTCCAACGGCTTTGAATACCATGACCTTTTTGTGTCCAAGATAGTGTATGTGTACGTGGTTTAACATCTTCATGACAAGCGATACAGTCTAAACGCTCTTCATGACAAACAAGGCAATTTTCTTCAATATTTACTTTAGATGCTTGCCCGTGGTTGTTAATCCATTGTGTATTATGTGTTTCTGGTTTAGAGTTATCAACAGCTGATACAACTGCAACTGTAGAAATAACTATTAAACCAACAAATATTAATATTTTTCTCATTATATATGCTCCTAACTAATTAAAATAAAAAGTTGACCCAAGCTTCAACTATGTGCGAATTAACGTCCATATTGTATGAGTCAAACAAGCTGCTATATTCGTATGTGTAATCTAGTTGTAGCACACACCATTCCGTAACTTTCCACATAGCACCAAGGTATGCAATCGCATTATTTTCTGATTCTTGTTGATTGAATGCATCAAGATGCGATGTAGTAATACCTGGCTCGCCAAAGTAATACTTTATTGGGCTAGCATGGAATTGATAATTCATTACGTTAGTGCCAAGATAAACATCAATATTTTCATTAATAATTTGTGTAGCACGTAAACCAGCTAACAATTTAGATTCTTGTTGGTTACGGTTATTTTCAGGTGCGAAATAGTAGTCACCAATAAGTTGGATAAAGTTGTTATAATGAACTAAACCTATTAAATCAACAGAGCCAAAGCCTCTTAAATAGTCTCTGCTGCCGTAATCCATATCAAAATTATAGCGTCCGTCAAAGCCAAGTGTTAACATTGCATAATCTGTAATACCTTGCCCAACTTGTACACCATACATGATAAATTCGCTTTCTTCACCAAGTATGCTTTCATAAGAAGCTACATAAGGGTTTACTTCGCCAACAGGATTTTGTCCGATTTGCCCCATAACGTATGCATTAACGCTAGTTCTTGAAGGGTTAACATTAGCGTTGACACCAACATCAAAAACAATTGCTTCGTTTATCATTGCGCCT
>CAYJIW010000092.1:0-6994 GCA_964370335.1 uncultured Deferribacteraceae bacterium | reverse complement strand
CCTAAACATAAATATCTGGGTGAACCACAAGCACATAAGAAGTAAAACAATCAGAAAAGAAACACAGTATAAACAAAATTCTTAACCCAAAAGCCTACAGCTTCATAACAAAATGGACCCACTAAATTGTGGTATCTAATATACACAACTCTATTACCATAACACATTTTTAAAAAATTACTACATAAATTTACAATAATTTAAACTTTTTTTAATTTTTATTGTTTTTTCATAGTAAAAACGTCACTTTTAAACACTATTATACTATTGATATAAGTACACTTACCACTTATTTTACAGTCGTCACTATATTTGTAGTATAAATCATTTTTAATTATCCTTACACAACGCAATAGTGCTATTTGGAGCATAAACTTATTGTTTACATATAATTTTTAATATGTTAAATTAATAACAATGTTTTATCGTATTATATATAGCTTGAGGTTGTTAATGAGTAAATTTAAAATTTTATCACTATCGTTATTGTTATTTGTTTCTGCATGTAGCAATAAGCAAGATGGCCAAAACGCTAACATCATCAACAGTGTATGGGATATGAACTCTAGCGAGTACACAATTGGGCTACCTAACGGAACACATGCCATGACTGTTGGCGAGCAAAAGTTTTCTAAAGCTACTCTACAATATTTCAACTCGTTAGCTGATGGCTATGCTGCTGTACAGTACGGCAAAATTGATGGTTTCCTTTTTGACGGTTATGTCATGCGTTATGCTGCCAGAAAAAATAATGCAATAACCGTGCTTGACGAGCCTGTTAGCGATGTATCAATTGTTATCGGCTTCCCAAAACGTGATAAATATATACCGCTTGTTGCTAAGGTGAACGAGTTTATCGCATATCTTGAAAAAGAAGGTATCGCAAAGGAAATGGAAACTCGCTGGTTTATTGACGATACAACTGTCATGCCTGATATACCGCAACCTACTAACCCAACATCTAAGCTGATTGCTGTTACGGAGGGTTTGAACCAACCTATGAACTTTTATGGTAGCGATGGCGAGCTTGCTGGCTACGATGTCGAATTTATCAAGCGATTTGCTGCCTACTCAAATACAGAAATTGAAATACAAACAAGTACATATACGGGCTTATTAGCCGCTATAGATTCAGCTACTGCAGATATGCTTGTATCTAGTTTGAATGTTACTGCCGAACGTGGCGAAACTGTCTACTTCTCTGATGAATATGTCGAAACAGACGTCAACATGATGATTAGTAGCGATAGAGCATCAAAACCACTAAACGACATTAATAGCGTTACAGACTTAACAGGCAAAAAAGTTGGCGTTATTGCAACTGCTGCGTTCCAGCAACTGACAGAACGCTTTGTCAATGGCGCTATATACTACCCTTTCAACGATACATCATCACTTGTACAAGGCGTACGTTCTGGTGTAGTTGATGCAATCATACTTGATGAGCCTGTCGGTAGGCTATACGTTAGCCAACATGCAGAGTTAAGGCTTGCAGACGTTTTCGATATGACAGACTACGGTTTTCCTATGGTATTAAACTCACCACTTGTTGCTAAAGTAAATAGTGCTTTAAGCCAGCTACGTGATAGTGGCGAGTTACAACGCATTATTGATAAGTGGATAGATGGACCTACAGAAGAAAAAGTGCTAGGCAAAATGACATATAACGAAAACTATACTGGTACAGCTGGCGTTCTTAGGTATGCATTTAGCCCTAACTATGAGCCAATGTCATATAGCGATGGCGATGGCAAAAATATTGGATTAGAAGTCGAAATTGTGCATGCTATAGCAAATATATTAAACATGACAGTTGAAGAATATATCGTTGAGTTTGACGGAATATTACTAGGCGTATCTACTGGCAAATACGATATTGGTAGTGCTGCTATATCAATTACTCCAGAGCGTCAAGAAGTTATATCATTTAACGACTCACATTATAAAGGCGGGTTAGCAATCGTCACATACAACCATGAATTTATAGGCGATGATAAATCATTTTTTGCAAGTATGAAAGATAGTTTCAAACGTACATTCATAGTAGAAGATAGATGGAAACTCGTACTAAAAGGTTTATTAATAACGATCACAATTGCAATATTTGCTGCGATATTTGGCACATTGCTATCAATAGTTGTTGTCGCTTTAAGACGTTCTAAAAACGCTATTTTAAACGGCATTGCACGGTGGTACGTATATTTCTTTCAAGGCATACCTATACTTGTAATATTAATGATATTATACTACCTAGTGTTCGCATCAAGTAACATAAATGGCGTTGTCGTTGCGATAATTGGCTTTGCGCTTAACTTTGCTGCTTACGCTTCTGAAATGATACGCACAGGCCTAGACAACATAGACAAAGGACAAACAGAAGCATCAAAAGTGCTTGGATTAAACAAATTCCAGATGTATCGCAAAGTTATTGCTCCGCAAGTTTTACAAATAATATTGCCAGTATATAAAGGCGAGTTTATCAGCATGTTAAAAATGACCTCTATAGTTGGCTATATCGCTATACAAGATTTAACGAAAATGTCTGATATTATTAGAAGTAAAACGTACGAAGCATTTTTTCCACTAATCACAACTGCGATAATTTATTTTGTTACAGCGCATTTGTTGACGTATGGAATAAAATATATAGAGATGCGTATTGACCCACTCAGACGAGTACGCAAAATAAACGGAGTGGTGGAAAAATGATTACTATAAACAATTTAACAAAGTCATTTGACGGTTTAACAGTTTTAAAAGATATAACTACCACTATTGAAAAAGGCGACGTTATCGCAATCATCGGTGGCTCTGGCACAGGCAAAAGTACGTTGTTACGTTGCATGTGTTTACTAGAAAAACCAGAAGGTGGCGAAATATTAATTGATAACTGCAACGTGCTAGAAAAAACTACAGAAGCAAACAATAAACGTAGCAAAATGGGCATGGTTTTTCAATCCTTTAACTTGTTTCCACACTTAATGGTTGTTGAAAATGTTATGCTTGCACCTATGGAAGTTCACCACAAAACAAAGCAAGATGCATACGACAACGCTATGGAACTACTTGATAGGGTTGGTCTAGCGTCAAAAGCACTTGCTTACCCACACGAGTTATCTGGTGGACAAAAGCAACGTGTTGCAATAGCACGTGCATTAGCAATGAACCCAGAAATAATACTGTTTGATGAACCTACAAGCGCACTTGATCCTACTATGGTAAATGAAGTGCTATCAGTCATTAAAAACCTTGCCGAAGCAGGCATCACAATGATGATTGTTACCCATGAAATGAGGTTTGCAAAAGAAGTTTCTACACGAGTATTTTATCTTGACGAAGGTGTAATTTATGAGGACGGTACACCAGAACAGATATTTACTAACCCTAAACGTGAAAAAACTCATGCGTTCATTAATAGAATTAGCTCGCTTGCTATCCACACAAATAAGCAAGAGTTCGATTTATACAACACTATCGCAAGGGTAGAAGAATTTGCAATTAGGCAAGTGCTATCAGTAAAAACAAGAAAAGCGCTACAAGTATATATTGAGGAGTTGATTGCGCATATCATTTTTTCAGTATCAAACGATGTTGATATGACAATCTCTATCATGGATAAAACTAAAGAAATATCTATAAAAGCTAAACTTCCGCATTGCGATACTAACCCGCTAGAAATAGAAAATGAAGATAATGAAATATCAAGAAGAATACTTAAAAAACGTGCAACAAGTGTTGAGTTTGTAAATAACGAACTCATCATCGTGTTGCCACAAACATAATATTTAGGAGGTCGCTATGAAGTTTGAACGTGATGGCGAACATTTAGTAGTAAAATTAGAAGGTAAGCTTGATTTAAACACATCAGATGGTGTGCAAAAAGAACTGCTAGACAACATGGCAGGTGTTACATCATTAGTGCTTGATTTAGAAAAACTTACATATATTTCAAGTGCTGGCATACGTGTTTTGATAACTGTATATAAAATGCTAGAAGATATTGGCGGTAAACTATCAGTAATTAATGTTGATGAAGACGTTTATGATATACTAGAAGTAAGCGGATTTACTGATATTGCTGATGTTGCAAGCTCGTAAAATGATGACTTACTAATCGGTTAAAACTATGAATAAATTAGCGTGGAGCTTCCCACTTAGGTTAAGCATATGGATATGTGCAACAACATTAATTATCGTTGCTATTATTGCTAGCATTGTTGGCTATATTGTACAAACTAATCTACGTGAAGAACTAAACGTAAAAGCTACGCTAATTGCAACAGACAGTGCAATAAAACTAAATAGCGTTTTTCTACAAGCAGAGCAAGTCGCAAATGTTATGGAAACATCTGTAAAAAAACTGGGTTGGACTGCTGATAATATCAACAAATACCTAGATGAAGTTATACGCACCGTAAATAGTAGAAATAACGAAATAACAGGTGTCGCTATTGCACTTGAACCTAATGTAATAAAAGGTTATGAATACTTTTTCTCGCTATCATATAGAAATAAAGATAAAGAGTTTGACTCAACGCAAGTATATGATAAATCACTAGATTATCAAACTAGAGATTGGTACGCTAATCCAAAATCTCAAGCTAATTCTATCTGGAATATGCCCTTCTATTCTGAAGGTGGCATGAACGGCTACTTATTAACATACTCTAAACCAATAGTGCATAACAACAAAGTTATAGGCGTTGTCGTTATAGATGTCATGGTGGAAGATTTAGCAAAGTTTATCACGTCGCAATCGCTTAGTAGCATTTACGAACTATCGCCACACAGCGAAATTTTTGTCCTAAACCAATTTGCACACTTCGTTGTATATCCTAAAAAGCAACATTTAATTGGCGAAACGATTTATTCAATAAGTGATTTGTCTGAGAAGCCACTCCAGCAAGATTTAAACACAATGCAATCAATTTTTAAAGACGATAACGGAAGAATACAACTCAATTCCACAACAAAATCAATGGGACATAGTGATTTATACTATGCAACAAGCATAAATGGCTGGGTTGTTGGTGTGCTTGTTCCTGAAGGCTGGAAAAACTCTATTATTGTTGCGTTTGCTATAAACTTTTTTTCAATAGTGTTTTCTGTACTTGCTGTTGTTGTACTCGTCGTTTATACGCTTAGTAAAAATTTGAGCAAACCGCTTGGCAAATTATCAGAAGTGACAGAAAAAATCGGTAGCGGTGATTTCTCTGTTGAGCTGCCAGAAATTAAACGATTTGACGAAGTCGGTGTTCTTACACAATCTTTCCATAACATGCAAGATGCGCTAATTGATTACACTGCCCAGCTTGAAAAAAATCTTACTGCACGTGAGCGTGCCGAAGGCGAACTCAACGCAGCAAAAATTATACAAATGGATCTTTTACCACGTATTTTACCGCCTGTGCCAACCTCAACAAAGCTGGTATGTAGCGCAAACTTAATACCAGCACGTGGTGTCGGTGGTGACCTATACGACGTTATCAAAGTTTCAGACGACTTATGGGCTTTAATTATTGGCGATGTTTCCGGCAAAGGTATCCCTGCATCACTATTTATGGCGATCACAGCAACATTACAACGTAGCTTAGCAATAGAAAATACCCAATCGTCAGAACTTGTTACAAAGTTGAACGTGTTACTATCAGATGGCAATTCTGCAAATATGTTTGTAACTTATTGGTGTGGCATATTAAACGAGAAAACAGGTGAACTCACATATACTAATGCTGGACATAACCGCCCATTGATAAAACATATTGATGGTAACGTAACTGTGCTTAAAAAACGTCATGGCGCTATGCTTGGCGTGTTTAAGAACAAAATATACGATAGCGATACAATCACATTAAATGATGGCGATATGCTAATATTATATACTGATGGCGTAGTTGAAGCATTCAACGCTAATGACGAACAATTTGGCGATGATAATTTTATATCACTCGTTACTGAAAAAGGTAATATTGGCCCAAAAAATATGGTTATAGAAATAGAAAATGCTGTAAATAACCATGCAAACGGGTTTGAACAAACTGATGATATAACAATATTAATCACACAATATGGTGATAGTAGCGCTACTGAAAAAACATTAAAAGTACCTGCAGCGCCCGACCAACTAGAAGCGTTACTAAGCGTGTTCGATGATTTTTCTGCTAGTAAGCTATTAAATAAACGTGAGCAAAATGTTGTACGTGTATGTATAGAGGAAGTTTTTGCAAACGTCGTAAATCATGGCTATCAAGGTAAAAGTGGTGAGGTGACTGTTCGCATATGGGTTGAAAATAATGAACAATTACGAATTAGTTTTGCAGATAATGGCGTGCAATTCAATCCGCTAGACCACCCAGAAGTAGAACCAATGACAACACAAAAAGATATAAAAGTCGGCGGTTTAGGCATACATTTAGTACGTAAAAAAATGGACTACACAAACTACCAATACGAAAACGGTTACAACATTTTAACTATTGGCAAAAATATTAATGCAGAATAGGAAATATAATATACATATGCTCTTTGGGCGATTATGTAACGCATTATGTCATGTAAGAATAACGCATATGTTTTACATATGCTTAAAGGGCGGAAAATATTTCTAGCATTTCTTTGTTTGCTTACCGTTAATCTTTATAATAGCAAACATTAGAAAGTCAGGAATATTTCTTGAAAGTGCGAAGCATTTCATAATCGCTTTTTCTGCGTGAACATCGTGTTCGCTTAAAAAAGCCGTGCCATTCGTCTTTCGCGAACATCATGTTCGCTACTCCTCCCTATTCGGTCGGCGACTCATGGCTTCGATTACGCTTTTTAAGCATAATAAAATAGGGATACCTAAAAGGTATCACAATATAGATTGGGCGGAATCGCTTTTTCTGCGTGAACATCGTGTTCACTTAAAAAAGCCGTGCCATTCGTCTTTCGCGAACATCGTGTTCGCTACTCCTCCCTATTCGGTCGGCGACTCATGGCTTCGATTACGCTTTTT
>CAYJIW010000091.1:0-7126 GCA_964370335.1 uncultured Deferribacteraceae bacterium | reverse complement strand
TTGTCTTAAAGCAAAATCCATCATAAATCATCCTATAAAATCTTTTACTTTAATACTATGTTGTTCCTCAAACTTGCTCGTCATGTACGTCTGTGTACACTCGCTCGCAAGTTTTGCGGTACGCCTTGTCTTAAAGCAAAATCCATCATAAATCATCCTATAAAATCTTTTACTTTAATACTATGTTGTTCCTCAAACTTGCTCGTCATGTACGTCTGTGTACACTCGCTCGCAAGTTTTGCGGTACGCCTTGTCTTAAAGCAAAATCCATCATAAATCATCCTATAAAATCTTTTACTTTAATATTATGTTGTTCCTCAAACTTGCTCGTCATGTACGTCTGTGTACACTCGCTCTAATCTCTTTTACAATATTGACACAACAATATGACAATGATACAATTAAATAAATAATAATTTGTAAGGTTGCAATATGGATAATAAATTTGAAAATATAATTGATAACATGCACCCAACGTATATCGCTAAAAGTAATGTGCATGGTCATGGATTGTTTGCTTCGAAAGAAATTGCGGCAAATGAGTGCCTAGGCGAACTCGATGGGCAATATATTTCATGGGAATTGTATAATAAAATCAGTAGCCAAATTACTGATGAACAACTTACAAATACATACTTTATGGAGTGGAACGCAATCACTAAAGACTTGTTGTTGACACGACCTTTTCGCACTAAATATAGCTATATAAATCATTCAAGAACACCTAATGTAGAAATATTGCAAAACCCGCTTCGTATTGTCACTATACGTAAAATCAATGCTGATGAAGAATTATTGCTAGATTATAGAAAGGAAGAGCTAAATGAAGAATACCTCAAAGGACACGGAAAAACTTATCTCTAATAATGTACAGCTGAATATATTTATGTTTAGTTGTGTTGAAACAACATATGATGTACAAAAAAAATTCTACCATAAAGGTTGTGATTTAAACGATATTAAAAATTTATCAACCAATAATATACCTAATTGGATTGTTGAGAAGAATAAGTTTAGCAACATCTATACTAACTTAGTTGCTATAGATATTGACGATAATCATATAAGTGATTTAAGAAAATATTTTGAAGGCTACACATTTGTTTCTAACAATAAAACGCTTCAATCATTCTTTGTAGAAGATAAATTTCGCCAATATATACTCTACAATGTTAAACTGAAAACATTTATGCACGCTATTGAAATAGTTGTTGATTTACCAGCTGATATGTTTAATAACGCTGGCATCATTAATCTGACTGACAATAATAACCAAGAAATAGATTTGTACAACTGCATTAGGAATTGCATAGTAAAAGTTAGTGATGTAGAGATGTCAGAATTTATTAAAAAATCTGAAGATTCTGTATTTGATAAAGTTGTAAAAGTGCTTAATACTGGCTACCACATGGCTATCCATAAAGAACAGCTACATATAACCAGCGATAGCGGTAATATTACCATTGCTGCACAATACAATGATATTAATCAATTTAAACAAATCGAAACGACGCTATTTGCTACTAATAAACTTGCTGAAAGGCTAGAATATTTTGATAATGAAGTTTCTATACATAATTGCAAATGTCTGTTTAATGGGCGATTTCATACCCTAGTGACACCTGTTGGTAAACAGTATCATTTTATACCAATAACTTACCATGCACAATTTGTTTGGAGTTATTTAAGCATGGCATCAAATACTATAGAAAACTTGAATATAGCGTTACAATCAAAAAAACATCTGGAGCTAAGCAAGGCTAACAAGCATATGATTAGCGCAATGATAGAGAAAATCCAAATATTATCATACGATAACGAGGCATTTAAACGCTCTATCGAAAATGAATATGACTTAATTTACAAAAAGTTTGAAACATCATGGCACCTAGCATCATCATTAGAAGCTGAGGAAAAATATATAAACAATTTAAACGATTATTTGAATAGAGCACATATGGAAGAAAGCGAACGAATAAACTTACGTCAAAGCAATATCCTTTTTGTAATATCGCTATTACAAGTGCTAGCATTTATAAGTATCTGGAGTGACTTTCTAGACTTGGGCGAAAAATATGGGCTACCATTTTTTGAGATGATGGGTATAGACTTTGCTGGTATTTCTAGGGCGTTTAGTGTTGCATTGCCCCTTATTCTTATTGCAACTTCGCTAATATTATTAGTTAGTAGTTTTCGTAAAAAGTAATAACAATTATCTATTACGATTTTTGGCGTTGAAAGTTAAGATATCTTTCTGTTTTTCTTTATTTTTCTGCGATTTTTCAACAAATGTATTGCGTCCATCATAATCAAGTCCGCTATAATATGCACATGTTGCCCATGTAGATGGTGTTGGTGTAAAAATTTGTACTTGTTCTGGTATAAAATGTAGCTTTTCATCAATAAACTTACGTGTAGCTTTTGCACTATGCTCATCACTGGCAGGGTGCGCAACCATAAAATAATGTGTTAAGTAGTTTCGTTTATCGGCTTTTTTACATGCAGCGTTATACATTTTTGTAAACTCATCAAAACTATCCATTGAAGGCTTACGCATTGCACGTAATGTTTTAGTATCTGCACTTTCAGGTGCTAGTTTTAGTTGTCCTGATACGTGCTTATCCGCTAAAAGCTCTATATACTTTTGTCCGTATTGCTTATCAGATACTATCAAATCGTACCTAAGCCCAGAGGACGCAAAAACATGGCGAATACCATTTAATCTAGCTACACTTTCTAACAAATCTATCAAAGGCTTATGACTAATATCCATAGACTTGCAAACAGTAGGGTATAAGCATTGTTTATCTTTACATGCGCCGTGTTTCTTCATTTTCTCGCACGTCATCATGTACATATTGCCTGTTGCGCCACCAATATCATTAATAACGCCCTTAAATCGTTTATGTTTCATTATTTCTTTAACTTCTGCGATAATAGATTGTGTACTGCGTGATACAACATGTCTACCTTGGTGTACCGATATTGCACAAAAGCTACAACTACCAAAGCAACCCCTGTGGCTAGGTATAGAAAATCTAATAGTTTCTAGTGCCTTTACCTTGCCCTCAATTAAGCTATGTACTTCACGTTCGTATTGTAAGTTATGTACTTCATCTAATATTTCTGTAGTTAATAGTGATGGTCTATTTTGTACTAAGTATCTATCCATCGTTTTTTGAACGAGTATCTCAGCAGAAATAGGGTCGCTATTATCATTGAAAATTTTAAACATCTGATAAAATTCGTTTTTATCTTTTTCAACTACTTCATAAGTTGGTAATTCTATTGCATTATGCGGTATTTCCTTTGAAATATAGCATATTCCATCAATATTTCGCCAATCTTTACCATTTTTCAAAGCATTTGCAACATCAATTATGCTTTTTTCGCCATTTCCATATAAAATGCCATCAGCTTTAGCATCAAATAGTATGCTTTTACGTATTTTATCTGTTTTTTGGTCGTAGTGTGCAATACGTCTGAGACTAGCTTCAACACCACCTAAAAATATTGGCTTACCTTGTTTAGCATAGCGTTTAATAAGCCCAGTATAAACAATGCTTGCTCTATCAGGGCGACGGTTATTAACACCACCAACAGTAAAATCGCACGAGCGACGTGGTTTCATAGTGGCTGTATAGTTTGCTACCATAGAATCGACACAGCCGGCACTAACACCCCAAAATAACTCTGGTTCGCCAAGACGCATAATATCATTATCGTTATTAATATCAGGTTGTGCAATAACACCAACACGAAAGCCCTTTGATACAAGGTATTTACCAAGTAATGCAACTGCTGTAAAGGGCGAGTCGATATATTCATCGCCTGTGATTAATATTACATCTAGTTTATCCCAGCCAAGTTTTTGCATTTCACTTTTAGTTATTGGCAGAAACAATTTTCACCTCTATTTCTATTGCTAAACTATAAAGTACGCTATATTATAAAATATGCAAGAGCTAAATTACACGACAATAAGAAAAAAACGAAAAACTGCATCAATTCGTATTGATACGTATGGCAATATTACAGTTAGTGTGCCAATGTATTGGAGCGATGATGATATTAAATTATTAATAAATAAAAAAAAAATATGGATAGATAAGGCGCTACACAAAATAGAAGCAAAACAAGCACTTAAACTTGATATACCTGATGGACATATACTTTATTTAGGTAAATATTATAAACTGATACGTAAAAACGGACTGGGTAACCATTATATTATAGATGATATGGCGCTGACTATTACATCTAGTAGGGCGTTAAATTTGAAAAAGTTTTATAAAGAACGTGCAGCTTTTTTAATAATACCAAGGGTTTACAAATTAGCAAATGAATGTGGCATAAAATTAAGTAATGTACGTATAAGAAACACTAAAGCAAGATTGGGCAGCTTTTCAAACAAAAAGGCTTTAATGATTGCAGAACGAATGATATTGGCACCTATGGAAGTTATAGATTATGTAATTTATCATGAACTTGCGCACGATAAACATATGAACCACTCAAAAGAGTTTTATGATGAGTTGTATAGGTTATGCCCTGATTATGATAAGAATGTAATTGATATGATGATATACTTATAGACTGCCACACCTCGTTTTGTTGGTTCATAGTGACGTTTAGTAGAATACTTTTTCCACAAAAAAAGGCGGAGCATTTAGCTCCGCCTGATATTACATGTTAATTACAATTAGTCATTATCAACTTCTGTTGTGATACTTACCAATGTTGGAACTTTAATAGTATCGTTATCGCCATTATTATTTCTGTCATAGTCGTTTAATGCTGTATCAATACCTAGTTGACCAATATCATTAAAACCCCAAGCATAAAGGCGTTCTTCTTCAACTTCGTTGCCGTTAGCATCTTCAAATTCAGATTCAATATTTAGAAAGAATGAACCATGCGGCGATATTTCAAAATCGTCTATCTCTGCATTTGCAAAATTAACACCTGCTATAGTTATCGGTTCAGGTGGAAAAACACCATTGTTATGTCCTAAACCTAATTGATAATCATTATTTGCACCGAACGCATATAGCTGTCCGTCTTCATCGTTCATTACAAAATAGCTGTCAACAATTGAATATATTTTATCTGATATCTCATCCTCAATAGTTATATTATCAAGTAACATAGGAGATTGGTTATTTACAGGCCATATATATAGTTTACCACTATCGTTTATAGCAAAGTTAAGTCCTGATTTATGTATCATTACATCTGAGATATCTTCATCTGGTAATGTAAACACATTAATTTGTGTAGGTATGTTTCTATCATTATCATCACCAACACCAAGTTGGCCAAGGCTATTATTACCGAAAGAATATAATTGATTACCAAATTTTAGGAATGCGCTATCGGATATGACATATAGCACATCTTTTATATCACCATTAAGAGTATAATTAGAATCGCCACCAATATTTACCACCTGTGGAGTTGATTGACTATCATTATTGCCAATGCCAAGTTGGCCAGAAGTATTTAATCCCCAAGCATACAATTTACCATCTTTGATTGCATACAACGAAGTAGCTGGTCGTGTGTTAGTTAATAATAAATTAAGATATTCTTTTGCAGTGTATCCGTAAAGTGCATCACTTAAATCAACTGATATTGTTCCTAATCCAGTTACTGCTGTAGGAGTATATACCTTTTCTTCATGTCCTAAGCCTAAGCTGCCAGCTGTATTTTCGCCCCATGCAAATACAGTGCCGTTATCTGCTAATGCAAAAGTGCTCCCCAAAAAAGCAGTAAGTATATTATCATTGATGTTGCCATCTTTTAGTTTAAAAGTTTCAATCTTTGTAGGAGTATGGACAGGTAAAGATACATCTGCACCTAAACCAAGAGATAAAATATTATGACCCCATGAATATAGGTAGCCATCAGCACCAACAAGAAGACCACTAGTGAAAACATCGGTAATTTCATCTACGTTTCTTGGTAGTTCAACATCAACTTTTGTTGCAACAGTAGCATTATCTACATCACCAATACCAAGTTGACTGTCTACGTTGTCACCCCATGCGTAGAAGGTGTTGTTATCATCAACAAGAAATACAGACGCTAAAAGGTAAGTTACAAGCATTACATCAGCTAAATCGTCCTCGTCAACACGTATTTGTGTACCATCACTATCAATAACAGGTTGTGGAGTATTGACATATGCATCGCTACTTCCAACACCAAGATAGCCATGTTCATTATTACCCCATGCGTACAATAACCCATCTACTGATACGAACACAGCATCGTCTCCAATGACGATATCATCGTTATTTTGCAATACGATTTGCTTAGTAACACCATCAGGCGTAGTAATGTTTACAGGTTTAAGTTCTGTTGAGTTATCGTTATTGCCAGTGCCTAACTGTCCATTGGTGTTATCGCCAGATGCAAATAATGCACCACCTTTTATAACATAGCTTGAACCGCCATCGGTAGATAACACAGCTGTTGGTTGTGTAGCGGCAACCACGCCACTATTGTTGCTTGCACTATCGCTACTACAAGCTGATACAATAAGCATTAGTGAAAAAATGCTTAAAAATAGTAAATTCTTTTTCATAAATATCCTCTCTGTTTTGTCTACACTAAGTACTTATATAGTACTGTGTAGAGTTCATTTATTTTTATTGGTTTTGGTATGTGATAATTCATACCAGACTCTAAACTAGCGTTAATATCCTCTGTCATAGAGTTTGCAGATACTGCAATAATAACAGTATCTTTATTTATGCTATCGCTATTGCGGATTAAGCGTGTTGCTTCAAGTCCGTCAATATTCGGCATTTGTATATCCATAAATATGAAATCGTACTTATTTGTTTTAGTTAGCTCAAGGGCATCTACTCCACTTGTTGCAGTATCGAAATTTGGACATATTTTTGATATAATATTTGACAATACTGCTAGATTTATATCGTTATCATCTACTAACAACAGTCTGCTATCTTCAAGCATTGCTTTTAGTGCATTGAAGTTAACGCTATCTTGCTTTGCACCACTAAGGTTTTCAGTAGAGTTATCAATATCAAATGGAATATCAATAGTAACTTTTGTGCCAATATTAAGCTTACTTTCAAGCGATATTGTACCGCCCATC
>CAYJIW010000090.1:5934-7134 GCA_964370335.1 uncultured Deferribacteraceae bacterium | reverse complement strand
GCGTACTATCCACCCTAATGTATTGCAAGAAGGCGGCGGCGGGCTACACCCAGATATGAGAACAGCACTTTTTGTATGTTTAGGCGTTTTCACGGTGCTATACATTAATATGATGATTAAAAGACTTAATTTAACTCGTTTGGAAAGGCGTGTTAAAGCTATAGAAGAATAAAAATATTTTAAGTGAGATTAATATGAAAAATTTTGGATTTTTAATTGCTGCTTACTCATTTATTTGGGTATTGATAGCTTACTTTTTTATTAGAATTGGTTCAAGAGTCAACCAATTAAGCAAAAAAATTGAAACAATAGAAGAAACACGTAAAGGTTAGTTTTCTGTGCCTTTACGGCAATAGGCGGAGATGTTATGTTTAAGCATTCAAAGAAAAGTATAGCAGTGCTATTATCATGTGTTGCACTGTATGGTTGTGGTAAAAAGGAAGAAACTGTTGTTACAAACGAGTTACGCCCTACAGATGTAAGGACGCTTGAGGTCATGAACAATGATTATCAAGATACTTATGTATTATCGGGCGTTGCTGAGGCATGGGATATTGTAGATATACCATCAGAAACAATGGGGCCTGTTACATGGGTAGGTGTTGAAGAGGGTGACTACGTAAAAAAAGGACAACAGATTTTACGTGTAAATTCTGACACTGTTGAGGCAAACCTCGCATCTACCAAAGTTCAACTAGATGCTAGAAAGACAGATTTAGCAAGAACAGAAAATTTGTTTAAAGAAAAAGCTGTTTCACAAAAATCTTTTGATGATGCACAAGATGCTTTTAGGCTTGCGACATTATCTTACAATATTGCACAAGATGAATTTGAAAAAAGCACGATAGAAAGCCCAGCCGATGGCGTTGTTGATAGCATTATCCCAGATTTTGGCGAATATATCCAACCGGGCATGACTGTTGCAACTGTTATAGAGAATGCAAAGCTGAAAATATACTTAGATGTGCCAGAAAAAGATGTGCCTTACCTAGAAATTGGGCAACCAGTTGAGGTTTATGTTGCAGATGTCACAACTAACGAGCCAACAATGGTGAAAGGCGTAGTAAATTATGTTTCTATATCGTCAGATCCAAAAAGCCTTACATACCGTGCAAGAGTAGATATTGATGGCAATAAAGGCATTATGGCTGGCCAAATAGTACGTGCAAAAATTGTTAGGCAGCAGTTTGAAAATGCAAT
>CAYJIW010000090.1:0-5924 GCA_964370335.1 uncultured Deferribacteraceae bacterium | reverse complement strand
CTGTCGAATTATATAACGTAATTGATAAAGATGGCGGTAAGGTAGTTTATATAGTCAACAATAATAAAGCAGTCGAAGTTCCAGTTGAGCTAGGCGATATGTTTGATGAAATGGTATTAATAAAAAATGGACTAAATGCCGGTGATATGTTAGTTGTTAGCGGACAACAGTTTTTAAGAAATGATGCTCCTGTTAGGTTAGCGGAGTAATAATATGTTAATTACAAATTACTCTATCAAGTGGAAGTCGTCAGTATTTTTATTAATGTTTGTAATTATACTTTTTGGCTCGATTGCGTATAAAGAACTACCTAGAGAGTCTATGCCAGAGGTTGAGATACCTTATATCATGGTGTTGACAGTATATCCGGGTGTGTCGCCAGAAGATATAGAATCGCTTGTTACTTTAAAGATTGAAAAGCAACTTAAAGGCCTTAGTGGCGTTAAAGAAATTACTGCCTATAGTTCAGAGAGCGTCGGCAGTATTATGATTGAGTTTGATACAGAAGTAGATATCGAGGACGCATTACAGCGTGTTAAAGATAAAGTAGATATAGCAAAGAGCGAGCTACCATCGGACTTACCTGATGACCCAGAAGTTATCGAGATTAACACGAGCGATTTTCCTGTTATGGTGGCAGCAGTCTCGGGTGATATTCCTGAAAGTGACTTAAAAAGTATCGCTGATGACTTACAAGAGGAGTTTGAAGGCGTATCTGGCGTACTAGAGGTTGATGTATCTGGCGCTAGAGATAGAGAAATATTAGTCATATTTGATTATGAGCGTCTACAATCTTATGGTTTAAATATTGACCAAGTTGGTAACGCTGTAAAGGCAGAAAATGTCAATATACCGGGTGGCTCAATTGATATTGGACGTGGCAAATACTTGCTTCGTACACCGGGCGAGTTTACATCACCAAAACAAATTGAAAATATATTAGTATCTACATCTGAAGGTAAGCCAATTTACTTAAAAGATGTTGCAAAGGTATATGATGCGTTTGCAGATAAAGACTCATACGCAAGACTAAACGGTGAAGATGCTATATCGTTATCTGTTACAAAGCGTGTTGGTGCAAACATTATCGACATGGCAGAAGATATTAGAGCCATAATTGATAGATACAACGCAGAACTACCACCAGCAGTTACAGTTACGCTAACTATGGACGAATCTGTCAACATATTACACATGGTACACGAGCTAGAAAACCATTTAGTTACTGGCTTAATACTTGTTGTATTAGTGTTATTTTTCTTCTTAGGTAAGCTAAACTCGGTATTTACGGCATTTGCGATACCGTTATCTATGATGATGTCGTTTATGATTTTCCAATATTATGACATTACGTTAAATATGATGGTGTTATTCTCATTAATTATGGCATTAGGTATGCTTGTTGATGATGCTATCGTTATTGTAGAAAATATTTATCGCCAAATGCAAGAAGGCAAAAATAGAGTAGAAGCGGCTATCGCAGCGGCTGAAGAAGTTGGCTGGCCGATTGTTGCATCTACATTGACTAAAATATTTGCGTTCTTACCGATGGCATTTTGGCCGGGCATAATGGGCGACTTTATGCGCTATCTGCCGATTACGTTAATCGTTACGCTAGCGTGTTCGTTATTTGTTGCATTAGTATTTAACCCTGTTATGTGTACAACGTTTATGAAAGTTAAAAAAGGCACAGAGGGCGAAGATGGCGAACTAAAGTTCGGTAAGTTTATGCGTTTTTATATGCGTTCAGTCGATTTTGCACTAGACCACAGACCGCTAACAATATCAGTTACAATATTTGTTATGTTGCTACCGATAGTATTATTTGGCAAATTTGGTGCAGGTATGGAGTTTTTCCCTACGTCAGATCCAGCATTAATGTATATCAGGGCGAACGCTCCACAAGGTACAAACGCAGCAACAACAGATGAATTTGTCAGGGTTATGGAAGCCGCAACACAAAACGAACCAGATATCGAATTTACACTTGGCGAAGTTGGCGGTGCAGCTGCACTACAAAGTGAGGCTGGCGGTACTGCCACACATAGAGGAAGATTAACAGTTGATTTTATTGACTTTGCAGATAGACAAGAACCTTCGCCAGTAACTATCCAGCGTGTTAGGGATAGATTAGGCGCATTTCCAGGTGCAGAAGTAGTAATTGAAGAACAAGTAATGGGGCCACCAACAGGCGCACCAGTTAGTATAGAAATTTCTGGGCCAGAAGTTGAGGTTATGGGTGCAATAGCACTAGAAATAAGAGATATTATAAGAGATGTTCCCGGCTTAGTCGACTTGCAAGATGACTATGTTAAAGCTAAACCAGAGTTTCGCTTTGATGTTGATAGAGAAAAAGCCGCGTTGCTTGGGTTAAGCACTTCAAGTGTTGCGATGACAGTTAGAAACGCTATATATGGCCTAGAAGTTGGCACATATCGTGAAGGCGATGATGATTACGATATTAGAGTAAGGTTATCAGAAGATAGCAGAAATAGTGTAGATGACTTGTTAGGCATACAAATTGCCACTAACGATGGTAATTACGTACCAATATCAAGCGTAGCTAATGTAGTGTATGGCGCAGGGTTTGGAACAATTACGAGGATAGACTTTAAGCGTGTTGTTAACGTCACTGCAAACGCAGATGAAAGAAGCTCTGTAGAAGTATTAAATGATGTTAGGGAAGTGTTAAAAGATTATAAAGTGCCAGATGGCTATACAATAAACTATACAGGCGAAACAGAAGACCAACAAGAAGCAGTACAGTTTTTATCGAGAGCATTTGTTATTGCATTATTCTTGATATTAATGGTGTTATTGATAGAATTTAACTCTGTTTCGCAAACGATGATTATTTTAGCTACAGTATTGCTATCGCTTGGTGGCGTATTCTGGGGCTTGTTGATAACAGGCACTCCGTTTGGTATCATCATGACAGGTATCGGTGTTATCTCGCTTGCAGGCGTCGTTGTAAATAATGGTATCATCTTGATAGACTACACTAATAAGTTACGTGCAAAGGGTATCCCTATGCGTGAGGCAATTATTAGGGGTGGTGCAGTAAGGTTTAGACCAGTTATGTTAACAGCAGTTACAGCGATATTTGGTATGTTGCCGATGGCGATTGGTTACGGCTTAAACGCACGTACATTTATGATTGAAAAAGGCGCAGAGATGTCACAATGGTGGGGCGCAATGGCAAACGCAATTATATTTGGTTTATCATTCGCAACTATATTGACATTAGTAGTTGTGCCAGTGTTATATTCTTTTACAAGTGGCGGTTTGAAAGATGAAGATAAAAATAGAAAACGCACTACAATAAAAGATATGATTGACGAGTTTAGAAAATAGTATAATATTTTAAGATAGTTTTATAAGCCCTATTGACCTTTGTGTTGGTAGGGTTTTTTTATTAGTAGTATATTGTGATAAAAAAGAGAGACATATTAGATAAGTTTAGCGCTGCTCAAACTTGAGGTATTCATAGAATTTTTTGTCGGATACGAGCATATGGTCTTCATACCACATGTAAATAAAGTTATATGTATCAGCGATAACGCCTTCATAGCCACGTGGATCGTAATCCGAGTCACTAGGGTCGATATTCTTTTTACAGTTCATAAGCATTTTGTATAATTTAGATAAATTTCTTATAAAATTAGCATGGTCCTGCTCATGAGCGGACTTTGAGGGATAATTTGTATCCGTCATCATCTTTGATTGTAGCGTAAAATGCTCCCTTGAATAATCCGTAAGGAACGACAAGAGAGCATCAAGCTTATCAATTGCAGATGCGTAGTCCATACTATCAATAAAATCGTTAGACTGGCGAAGATAATTCTTCGTTTGCGCATCAATGGCGTAATCACCCGATTGCAGCCAGTCTGTCCATTCTAAAATTTTTCTACTACTCAAGTAGCGACCCCTTTTTCATGAGTTAATGCACGCAATATCCACCCCGTAATGATGTATATTCCAATGATTGATACAAGTGGCAATATTGCAAGCGACATAAAAGCGTTAGAAACGCTAGCAATAGAGCTGTTGAAATCAACCACAGGCGACTTAATCGCCATAATCGTTTTGTATCCCATGCTGCCAAACAGCATAAATAAATATGGTAACACTGCATATGATATAGCAGATGTTGCCATAACCCTAAGCCCAAGCACCCTAGCAAAAGGAAAAATTGCAAGTATTGCCCCAACTGATGGTATATAAAGCAGTAAAAAATCAACTGAATACATGCTATACAGTGATTTATAACTAGCAAACAGTACAACACTCGTTGATAACGCGTTATAAACAGTATCAGCCATAGCCATATCGGTAAAACTTATCAATGGTATGTTTGCAACCATGTTTTTTACAAGTTCATCAGTCATAGCGTTAAGTTTAGTAGCATACATTGCTACAGGCACTGTCCATACTTTATAAAAGCCAAATATGACAGCAACTGCTGCAGCCCAGTAAATAACAAATAAAGGCAAGATACGATTAGTAGCCACTTTAATTAAATAGTGAGGCGTAGCAACAAGTAATGACATAATGCTAAGTATAATATCGGCAGAATTGGATTTTGATGAAGTTTTTTTCTGTTTTGGTGCTTTTTTCTTCTTCTTTTCAGGTGTAACTTTCTGTGCTGTATGCACTACAGGTGCAACTGTAGCTGTTTCGCCCTCTACCCATTTTGGTGTTGGGTTAGCTTCAAGAGCATCATCAGCGCTAGAAAAATTGAACTGATTAGTTGGCGAAAGCACTTCTGACGCCTTATTTTTTTCTTCCTCGTTTAATATGCCAGAGTAGAGGTTATCGTCCTCATGTATCAAACTTTTTATAAGGTTTGAATTTGCTGGCAGCATATCGTCTATATTCAGTTCTTCAAGCTTTCTAACATCTGCTTCGCTAAGCTTAGTCGTTGTTAGTGGTTCGTTATTAGAATATGGCGATACGAAATCATCAGTAGTATCAACGCTACTAGCTACATCGTTCACAATTTCCTTATTCATGGCAGCTTCAAGCGCTTTGTCTAGATCCTCTTGACTAATTTCGGTTTCATCAGCGCTATTCGTTTCTGGAGTCGCCTCATTATTGGCAGCATTTTGTATGGCGTTATCAAGGTCTTCTTGGCTAATTTCAATATCATTTACAAAGTTAGCGTTTACTGCGTTGCTAAAGCCTTTTTCAAAATCAAAGTCGCCATCATCTACTTCGTTAGCATCAGTTTTTTGTGGAGTTTCTTGAATAGGTTCTTCTGCAATATTATCTACAATATCTACATCGTCAGTAGCGTCAAGTGTTTCAACATCGCTTTTTACAGCAATATCGTTATAAACTTTTGCAAGCTTTTTCGATTGTGCTACTTCAATAAGGTGTGCAACAAACTCGCCTTTATTAATAGCGACTTGTTGTGTAGTTATATCATTTGTAGAAAAGAATAAGGTTGCACTATCAGCATTATCTTTTGTAACAATAATAGCAGATTTTTTAGTTAATGATGAGACATCAACATCGTCGATGCTTATGACAGCATATTTATCATCAAGCGCTCGCCCAACTTTTAACATAGTGCGTGCAACATCAATATCAATGTTGGTTGTATCCATGTCAGATAGTGCAGCGTTTATTTCAAGGTCTGTGTCATCTGGCACGTCAAATTCCGTAACATAGTAAGTGTTACGTTTTTTATCAAGCAGCACAAAACTAGGTGCATTATCGTCGCCCCTAAAGTCTTCGTTACGTTTTAGCAGCTCAACACCAGCTTTGCTAAAGAAGTTTTTAACACTTGTTTCAAAAGTAGCCATATTCATAATTATAACTCCTGATTTTTAATCACAGTTATAATTATTCTACAATAAATAAGGAAATATAACAATTGATAATTTAATTAATTGACGAATAAAGCAAAAAATCAAATTTGG
>CAYJIW010000089.1:0-7184 GCA_964370335.1 uncultured Deferribacteraceae bacterium | reverse complement strand
ATATCTATACAAAATTTACTATTAGTAGATGATAGCTTAATGTGGTACTTCAACGGCTTATCAACACCAAAATATCTTATGTTATCTTTAATTATATAGCACAATCCTAGCTTTAAGAATAGCGGATTTATGTTTATAAAAAATGGTTCAGCTTCAGAAAAGTCGTATTCCATTTCGTAGCTATCCAAAAAACGATATAAATAAGCAGAAAATCGTCTGTCTATATCTTTGTTGGCGATATTTTCTATCAAGTCAGAGTAAAACTCTAGTAAATCAGCTGGCTCTGATGTTGTAAGCGTAAGTGCATGGGTATAATCGTTATAAGCAGCAACAATTTCTTCTATCAAACCAAGTTTACCCTCGATAATCTGCCACAAGTTTTGTGTAAGCATGTTACTTTCAGTTTTTGCTTTTATCTGCCTGATAAAACCACCAGCAGCTGTAAGTGCGTTAGTGACATTGTGAGAAATATGGCGAGAAAAACCAGCAATAATAGCTTGTTCTTCAATCTTACGCATTTTGACTATTTTTTCTACTTTATCTGTAACATCTTGGAAAATAAATTCGTAAGTGCTATCTTTTAGCATTGTTAAGTAGCCAGAGATACTAATTACATCGCCACTAGCTTGTATCAACATGCCATTAAATTCAAACATTTCGCCAGAAGTTAGTTGAGTTATTTTCTGCTTAATATAGCGTGATGTGTTTATATCAAATAATTCTAGCAAGTTTGTAGGTTCTTCATATATTTCAGCACCGTAAGTTTGCAAAAATTTTGAATTACTAAATAATATGTCGCCATGAAGGTCTGTTTGTACAATACTTTCTGGTGTAGAGTTTAGTATAGTATGGAACTTACTAAACATGTTTTTGTATTCTTCATTAGCCAAATCTTTAGTGTTAGAAATATTGCTTTTAGTGATTTCATTTGTTTTGATAATAGTTAATATCGCATTAACGATAGCTTCATCAGGCATATTTTTATCGACACAGATAGTATTATCTGTATCGACATAATCTGTAACGCATATTATAAGTTTATCGAGGTTACATTGAGCTATATCGCCATTAATAACGACATCTGCGTTATTAATATCAATAACATCCAATTTTTTAGAAAGTAGTTCACGAAGTGAGCTACTAATATTATTTTCTATATAAACTTTTGCCATAATATTTATAATATCCTAACTACCCTATTAATTCAATTATCGGCATATCTTGCACAATAGTCAAGTATAAATAACGCTATTGTCCGAGTATTTCATCGAAATAGATATCTTTTATTACGTTTTTTCCTAACTTTTTGTTAACATTATTTTTTATTTGAGTTTTTATGCGCTTTAGTTCCTGTCCTCTAGCTTCGCCAACTTGCATAGTAGATAAGGTATTACGTATTTCTTCTATTATTAATTGGCTATTTGCTTGTAGCAAAGGCATGTCGCCACTTCTGTTGACACTAATAGTAAACCCAGCACGAAAATATTTTTTTCTGCCATCTTTATCTTTTACTGCTTCGCTAACAACATTTGATATTGTATAGTAAAACTCGTCGCCATATTTGTTAGTACGCACTTCATAATTTTCAAAAGCAGAGTCTGACTTACCACCCATACCGCCAAAGTTAGATAGCTTATCAGTAATACTTATACCGTCTTGCATCCTCCAAATTAAGAATACAACTGCGCCAATAAATATTGCGAAAAATACCCAAAAAATAAATTTTTTTGTCATATTACTATTTCCTTCTTTACTAATATGTATTTTTTATCATATTATTTTTATAATTAAAAGTTAAAAAACTACAAACTTGGGAGATTAGTTTTGAAAATTAATTTTACATCTTTTGGTTGCAAAGTCAACATCTCTGAAAATGATAGCTTTGCAAGCGAACTTGCACAAAACGGCTATACTTATACAAAATCTATGAACGATGCTGATATAGCAATCATTAATACGTGTGCCGTTACAGATACCGCTGCAAACAAATGTAAAACCTTTATAACAAAAACTAAACGCAAGTACCCTCATATTAAAATTGTTACTACTGGTTGCCTTATTAGTGATGCAACTGCTCAATCAGAAAATTTGCCAATATATAAAGCAATTAGCAATGACGAAAAGCATACATTGGTAGAATTTATTAATAAAAACTTCCCACTAGATACTATCCACTATAATAATGAAAATATCAAGCTACATACTAGGGCGTTTTTAAAAATCCAAGACGGATGTGATGCTTACTGCTCATATTGCATAATTCCATCGCTACGTGGCAAACCTATTAGTGTACATATCGACAATGTGTACGATAACTTTATTAAATTAATAGACGGTGGATATAAAGAAATAGTTCTTGTTGGTATCCATATTGGACTTTACGGCAAGGGCGAAAACTATAATCTATACGATTTGCTGAAACGATTATCAAGCGTTAAGGGTGAATATAGAATAAGGCTTTCGTCACTTGAAGTAAACGAACTTAACGATAAACTAATCAAATTAATTCTTGATAGTGATAATATTTGCAAGCATTTTCATATACCGCTACAAAGCGGTTGCGACCACACATTGCAACGCATGGATAGAAAATATAAAAGTATAGATTATATAGATACTGTTAAAAAAATTAGAGAATTATACCCAGATGTTACAATAGGTAGCGATATTATTGTTGGTTTCCCAGATGAAAGTGAAGCACATTTTGAAGAAACAAGACAAACACTTAAATTTGCAGGCACAGAGTTTTTTCATGTTTTTCCATACTCTATGCGTGTTGGAACTAAAGCAGAGCTAATGGATAACCATATAGATACAAAAACTAAAGAAAACCGTGCAAATATATTACGTAATGATGGTGAAAAAAGTTTAAGTGTATTAATGCAAAATGCTATAGGCAAAACATACAAGGTGCTTACTGAACGTGGTAATAAAGGCCATGCAGATAATTACCTGCTTATACATATTGATGAAAAGAATGTTCCAGCAAATATATTTGTAGATGTAAAAGTTACAAATATAGTAGACAATAAACTAATAGGTGTAATCATATGAAAAATGTTTTAGCACTAGATATTGGCGGCACAAATATTAAATATGCCATCGTAAATGAAAAGGGCGATATTGCAGATAATACACGTATAAAAACACCGCTTGAATACAACTTATTGCTAGATAATATTGCATATATCTACCACGAAGTTAAAGGCAGTGTTGAGGGCGTATCTATAGCTATCCCCGGTGGATATGATTATAGTAGTAAAAAAGTTTTTGCACCTAACTTGCAATCATTAAACGGTAATAGCATAGTTGAAGATTTATCGAACTTACTACAAACAGAGGTGGTTGCAGAAAACGATGCGAACCTTGCAGCTCTTGGCGAATATGTATTTGCAGATAAAAAAGCATACAATAACCTTATCTTTGTTACGCTTGGTACAGGGTTTGGTGGTGGAATAATTGTTGATGGTAAGTTGCCAAAATCAAGCTGTAGCATATTTGAGATAGGGCATACTATTATACAGCAAAACGGCAGACAATGTGGTTGCGGCAGACAAGGTTGTCTAGATGAATATGTTACATCAGATGGTCTAATTGCAACGTATCACGAAATTGCAAACAACAATGATGATGTATCGCCAACAATAATACATGAACTAGCCACACAAGGCGATAAATATGCTATTGAAGCGTTTAACACGTTTGCAGTAACTTTAGCAGATGGCTTAATAAATGTTGCAAACCTATTTTGCCCTGATAAAATAAAGATTGGTGGCGGATTATCAAACTTTTCAGACTGTTTTCTTGATAAAACATTGGAACAGTTTGACAATAATATTTTTCCACTGTATAAGGGTAAGGTTGTTGTTGAGATAGCGTCACTAGGTAATAATGCTGGTGTGCTTGGCGCAGCGGCAAACTTTTTTAAATTATAGGTGTTTTAATTATGATGTATGTAATGATTGTTGTTGGTTTAGTATTATTAGTTTTTGGTGGCGATTTGCTTGTAAAAGGTTCTGTTGCCGTTGCACAAAAGCTAAAAGTTTCGCCTGTTATGATTGGCTTAACACTATTAGGATTTGGGACATCTACACCAGAACTTGTTACATCTATTAGGGCAGCATTGTTAAACTCACCGGGGATTGCAGCAGGTAATGTCGTTGGCAGTAATGTTGCAAACATATTGTTAGTACTTGGTGCAGCAGCATTAATTAGCCAACTAAATACAGAAAAACGCAAATATACTCGTGACTCGATTGTTATGATACTTGCTTGCTTTGTTTTTATAGCAGCGGCGTTATATGGCGAAGTAAATAGAGTAATTGGTATTGGGTTTGTACTAGCGCTACTTGCATATATAGTATATACATATAAAACAGAAAAAATTGCACCTGATGCACAAGATGATACGGAAATGCCTTCAAGACCTATGATAGCATATATTGGCTTAACAGCACTAGGTATCGCAATGACAATATTTGCAGCCGATCTAATTGTTAAAGGCTCAATAGCAGTTGCACAAAGTTTTGGAATATCTGAAACGATAATAGGGCTAACAGTTGTTGCTATTGGAACATCTTTACCAGAACTTGCAGCAACAATTTCTGCATCAATCAAGAAACATAACGAACTGGCTATCGGTAACATCATTGGTAGCAATATATATAACTTGCTGTTTATACTTGGCGCAACAGGTATCGTTACACCTATGCAAATTCCTAGCGATATAGTAAAATCTGATATTTGGATAATGCTAGGTGCGTCGCTATTATTAGTAGCGTTTACATTGCCGGGCAGAGTTATGGGGCGTGCAACAGGTATAGCATTCTTATTACTATACGCAATTTATATTGCTAGATTAGTCATTTAAGTCGTCTTTAAATATTAGCTCTATAATTTTTACATTGCCATTTTTGTCAATGGCAACTTTCGCATAAGAGGTATCACGTAGTTTTGTTTCAATCTCTTTACCGGTACCTTCTTGCACGTAATATTGTTCTATGCCATACTTTATACGGTTACCATCTACCACACCTTTTACGTATAAATCGTATACAGAAGGCTTATCAGTTGTAAAGCTATCACGATATGCTTCGCCACTATCTTTATCAACATTTAATAGAGTGTAAACAGTTTCGCCTTCGTCAAAATTGTACGTACTCATGTCGCTAATAGCATAATCAAGTATGACGTAATCGCCTTTAAAAAAATCTCTAGGGTCAACAGGTACTGTCTTTAATAAAACTACTTTGCCCGTGCGTAGTGTATATTCGTTTGATATTGTAATAACTGTAATTATTGCAACCCACAGTGCTAATATTATATAAACTTGCTTTTTCATTATTTACTCGCTATCGCTATTATTTTTTTTAATTTTTTTACGTTGTCTTTCTAGTAACCTTGCAATAGTTATTAGTATTACACCGCCAATTATAAAGAATGTAGTTTTATCTAAAAAGCTCCAACTAAACCTGAAGTATGTAATGGCAATGTAGGCTATCAGCCAGTTACCAGCAACAATTAGTGCCTTGGCGTTTTCTTGAACGTAACCTTCTTTGTATGATATGGCTATCAAGCTTATCGTTAATGCGTGTGTAACTATTCCAATAAGGTATTCATTAATATTTACAGCCAGTAGTAATACCATAAATAATAAAAATGCTACAGTAAATATTTGCTCTAACTTATTTGTAATATTGCCCTTTAATGTTGATAATACATAGATATTAGCTATAAGTAATATTAATGTGCCTATTAAGTAGTAGATTGATAGATCAGACTTTACTTCGTGATATGCGACAACCATAACAAGCAAGCTTAGAAATATTGTTTGTATGCCAAAAATCTCGTAATCATTTACGAAAGCAGTATATTTATTTTTTATGAACGGTGCTTTGCTTAAAGTGTAGAAAAATGCACCTATTATCGCTGGTATAAAGAATAATGTATAGTTAGAGTTAGTATTTTCTATATTGAATAATATAAACCATGCGGTTAGTAATAGCATGCTCAACTTGTTGACGGTTGGTAGTTTAAGCAAATATGCAACTGGGGCAACACTAATAAACCATAATAAAAATAAGCCTGAGGAGTTTGCTTCACTATTGTAGGCTTGCCCGATAACAGCATATGTTCCGCCAATAAATATTGTCGCCATTAATATTAATGCATTCCCAAACAGAACACGCTTTTTAACGTATAAAAACTTGTTGCCGAAATAAAAAGTTATAGTGGTCAGTAGCGTCATGCCGATAACTCTTGATATAGGAGCATCAAACAATAATAATAGTTGCCAAATGTTACTAGCAACAAATGATAACACACCAAGCCCAATTAATATCGCACCTAGTGAGTAAAGCAACACTTGAAAATTTCTTTTGCGGACACGTTTTTGCTCTTGAATATAGTCTGTGAATAGAGTGCTGGCTAGTTCTTCACTAATTAAACCTTTTTGTAGCCACCTTTGTATATGTTTTTTCATATTTGATCCTTTTAAATTATTAATATTGATAACACATAGTGCAATATTAGTCAAATTAAAGTAATTTAACGCTAAGATTATATAAATACAAAAAAATATTGATGCATGAAACAACGTATTAATAAGCAAAAATGGATATTGAATGTAATAAATGATACTTTTTTTATCTTTTTTTAAATTTACCCCTTGACATTACGAAAATGAGTGCTATATTAACATTATAGATACTATACCAAATTAGTAGATTATACATTAAGAGTTATTTATGCACACAAAACAAGGCATTGTTGAACGTGTTGCAAGTGGCAAAGTTTATATCAGGGTTAAGCCTGATGGTTGTGGCACAAGTTGCAATAGTTGTGGTATTGCTAGCGGTGCTAAAGATAGCAAGCTTATATCAGTTGCTAGCAAAAAGAACTTTTCCATTGGCGATAAGGTTACTATAGAAATTAGCGAATTTGATGTACTGATTAACGGTTTAGTTTGTTATGGATTGCCGGTAGTAGCATTATTATTATCAGCAAGTATTATGACATATGTTTTTAATAAGAGCGATGTTGTTGTTGCGATTATTTCTTTGATAGTTACAGCTTCATCTTGGTTTATAATTAAGCTTTATGAACCAAGAAAAGTTTCGATTATATTAGACAACCCATAAAACGACGCCCTGATCTATATACCCGATAACGATCAGGGCGTCACC
>CAYJIW010000088.1:0-7236 GCA_964370335.1 uncultured Deferribacteraceae bacterium | reverse complement strand
ATAAAGATATTTTTTACATGCATCATTCTTTTCTATGACATCATTTAAGTGTTTTTCATCTTTAATAGCAGCTTCTGCCATAACTTGTGCTGGTATAGATACGTTGAACGGTGGACGCACACGCTGTAAGCAATCTATACACTCTGGGTCTGCAATAATATAACCACATCTAACAGATGCTAAGCCATACGCTTTTGAAAATGTGCGCATAGTCATAAGGTTTTTATAAGACTTCATAAGCCCCAATACGTCTGGCGTATCTGGACTTGTTGCGAACTCAATATAAGCCTCATCCATAACAACCATAACATCGCTTGGCACTTTCTTCATAAAGCCAGCAAGCTCATCATGCGTAAACATAAGCCCTGTAGGGTTGTTTGGGTTTGCAAGCATAACAAAACGAGTATTGTTATCTATTGCCGATAATATATTATCAAAATTTACTGTAAAATCTGCGTTTGTTGCCACCCACTTACACTCTTGGCGTAGTGACGCAGCTAATATATAATATTCAGAAAAAGACGGTGTCGGCGATACAACATTTGTACCCGGCTGTAGAAACGCAATGTATAATAACTGGATAATCTCATCAGAGCCAGCACCACACATAATATTATCCATAGGTACGCCAAACTTTTCAGAAATAGCAGTACGAAGATAGAAGGAATCGCCTAGCGGATACCTTGTAACATCAACTGCTAGCTCTCTATCTAGTGCTTCAAAAGCTTTTTTGCTAGCGCCAAAAGGGTTTTCGTTAGATGCAAGTTTGATAACTTTATCAAGCCCCATTTCACGTTGGACTTCTTTCATTGGCTTGCCCGGGCTGTATGGTGCTAATGCCATAAGCTTTTCACCCGCTAGCTTCTTATAATCAATCATAAATTTATACCTACCTATCTAATTTTAATAATAATCTGAAATGATAACAGATAAATTACTATAATACAACAGTAAAACTCATAATAATTACGATTTTTATTTTTTTGTTTTTCAAGTATTTATTGACAAGTTAGCCAACGTCACATAAAGTACATAACAAATTTAATATAGTAGGTGTAATATGATAGGCTACAGTATAGTGATGTTGGTGGATAAGAAAGAGAAAAAGTATATGCTAAACCTGAAAGAAGGCGCACGCTTTTCTACTCAATATGGATTTATCGACCATGACGTTATCGCAAATGCTAACGAAGGCGATGTCATTAACACTAATAGAAATGTTCCATACCTTGTGTATAAACCAACTTATATGGATTACGTTATGCACATAAAACGTCAAGCACAAATAATATATCCGAAAGATTCGGCAGCTATGCTTATGTGGGGCGATATTGCACCTCATCAACGTGTACTTGAAAGTGGCATAGGGCAAGGCGCGTTATCTATAGCTATATTGCGTGCGTTAGCAGATACAGGAAAACTAACATCATACGAAATACGTGAAGATTTTGCTTCACAATCTGCTGGCTTCATTAAACAATTCTTAGGTAAAACACCTGAAAACCACGATATTGAAGTACGTAGCATATACGAAGGTATCGACGGTGAATACGACAGAGTTTTGCTTGATTTACCAGAACCTTGGCATGTTGTGCCACATCTAGAAAAAGCACTTATTGATGGCGGTATAGTTGTTGCATACATTCCAACAGTCTTACAAGTAAAAAATTATGTTGATACATTAAAAGATGCTGGCTATTTTGTAGAGATTGATACTGCAGAGCTAATAAGACGCCCTTGGAAAGTAGATGGCTTATCTGTCCGCCCAGAAATGTGGATATATAACCATAGCGCATTTCTTGTAACGGCAAGAAAGTTTTGCAAACGCACACCAATCGTTACCGCTGTACCAAAACCAGAAGAAGAAGTTGTCGAAATAGAAGAAACTACAGAAGATTAATATATTGGGAGGTTAAGAAACCTCCCTTTTTTAATTAAGCCATTTTGATAGCGCTTGTTTCGTTATATCTGATACTTGGTTACGCCTATCAACATCTTCTGAATCTTTATGTGCTGGTTGAATAGTGTCTTCAAATACATAAACACCTGATACATTATTATATTCTGATGAAATTGCAAGCCTAACAATCCTATCAGCACCAACTTCCGTAGGCGACGCCATAACATTCATGAAAAATTGCATAACCTTTTGTGCGCCTTTCAAGTTGCGTAATAAATTAGATTTTATATAACCCGGCAAAATGTAGTTTACTGTTACTTTTTTATCTTTTAGTTTTTCTGCAAGGTCGTTAGAAAACATATTTAATGCTAGTTTAGAATCGAAATATCTGCTTTTTGTCATAAAGTTGCCATACATATTTTCAATATCTATTTCATCAATAAATGCAGTATCTGTTGTGACATTTACGATACGTTCTGTAACATTATCTTGCAATATAGTAGTTAAAAGGTATGGTGCAAAATAGTTTACTGCCCAAGTATATTCAAAGCCATCATTTGTGCAATTTGTTTCTTGCAACTGATTTACGCCAGCACAATTTACTAACACATCAATCTTTTCATGTTCGTCACGTATCTTTTCTGCACATGCTTTTACGCTATCTAGTGATGATAAATCACAAAGCTCAAATATAAGCTTGCCATTGCCCTTTAACTCGTTTAAAAGTTCTTGTTCTTGCGACTTATTGCGCCCAAGTACAATAAGTGTTGCGCCCATTTCATATAGCATATTTACGCCAACACGACCAATACCATTTGTACCACCAGTAAAAACAATAACTTTATTTTTCAAGTTTTTATCACTTTCTGGTATAGCGTGCTTAGGGTCTGGCACTTTACGTTGTGGAACAAATACTTGTAATGCAATTTTCATTTTCTCTAATGTCATAATAGCCTCCACATAAGTTTTAATAGCTAAATGACACTATGTCAATTTTATTTTCTAGTGTATGTATGATTGTTGGACGGTTGAGGATGATATAGGTTGAGAAGGCTATAGGAGCAACAACGCAGTAGTGCTATTTAGGTTAATGGTGTGTTTTTTGGTTTAAATAGTGCTAATGCTAGGCGTACCGCAAAAAGCCGAATGAGTGTACACAGAAACGTACTCGATTGAGGCTTTTGAGGAGCAACAACGCAGTAGTGTTATTTAAACCAAAAAAGCGAGAGTTTATTATCCTCTCGCTTATATAATATCTATTATCTAAGCACTATACTCGGCCCATAATTAACCGGATCAGTTGCCCTCTCAAAACGATATGGTAATCCTGACCACACGCCTGTGTTTAATCCGTCAACATTATTATTGAGTGTCAATATATTCTCGACAGATGTTTCGCCAGTCTTACTTGTAATAGAAGTATTAATACCGCCGCCTTTTATAAAATATCCTATGCTTGAAGCTAAAGCAGGAGCATTGCCGTAGATACCACCAATTAGGCTTACATTTGTTGCTGTTACATTACCTAAATTATATACCCCTGATACACCATGCCTAGCACTAGGCTCATATGCCACACTGTTATTACCCACAATACCGCCAACGGCGCTATTACCGCTAATATCACCTGTATTATAACATGCAGTCACATAGCCATTGTTTAAATTTTCGCCAACTAATCCGCCTACGTTATTAAAAGATGTCGCAGTTACATTACCTGTGTTGTAGCTAGCCATTATTTCTCCACTATTTTGCCCAGCTATACCACCAATATATTGTGCACTTACACTTGTTGTAGCTACTATTTCGCCAATGTTGTAGCTATTTGTTATATTGCCACCACTGTTACGGCCTGTTATTCCGCCTATCAAATTAGTTATGCCAGTAACTCTTGCAGAATTATTACTATCTGTAATATCTCCATTACTATCGCCAACAATACCTCCAATTCGCCCAGCACCAGATATTGTTGAATTACCAATTATTGAAACATTTTCAACAACTGAATTTGCCCCTAGTAAACCAACAAGACCACCGACTGAATTTGCGCCGTAAGCATAAACATCTTCAAGGACTAAGTTTTTCACTGTACCTTGATTTGTATCATCGCCAACAACTGCAAAAAAGCCTTGATACTCAAGACTATTATCATTTTCACGGTTTATTTCTATGTTGCTAATTGTATGGTTATCGCCATCAAAAGTGCCAATATATTCATCATATTGCGTTCCAATAGCTGTCCATGTTGCGTTATCAAGCTCTATGTTACATATTAGTTTTGCATTCAAATCTGTATCTAGTATTGTTGTTACTTCGTTCGCAAACGCTCTAAGCCCTGTTTCACTATATATTTGCCATGTGCCGTTATTATCTTCATAGCCAACAAGTGGTGGATTATAACAAGTTATTGGTACAGCAACTGACTCAACCTTGTTTGCTGATAGTGTTGGAAAATCACTAGCCGCATCAACACCTTGAACAAAATGATAGTTTATAGATGAGTTATCTACAATGGCATTGTTTAATAAATCTACTACATAGTTATTTAGGTCTGATATATTATCGACAGGTTTTGTAGAAATATTATCTTGTGCGTCTATCATGGAACGGCTTGATATGCCATCTATTGCTCTGTTAGATTGTAGATAATACACGTGTGCAATATTGGAATCATTATCTGCTATGCCTACAACATGCCCTATACCGTCGTATGTAGTTGTTATATTATCATCTAAATCTAGGTTACTTGCATTTATGTTGCCAGCGTTGTAGCTTGCAATGATAGCGCCCTCAATACTACCAGCTATACCACCAATACGAAAATTTCTAGTTACGTCAATACCTGTAACCTCGCCTGCGTTATAGCTAGTTGATATTGTTGACCAAGTATCAGCACCGCCAACTATTCCGCCAACGGCGACCCAACCAGCAACCTTTGCAGTGTTTCTAGCTGCTAATATTGTGCTTGCTTTTATATAACCGGCGATACCACCAACATCGGTTATGCCTGATACGCTTGATGTCCCTGTTATTGAAACATTTTCTATAACAGAGTTGTTATCAAGATAACCTGCAACTATACCGATATTAGAGCTACCTTTTACTGTTATGTTATCTAGTCTCAAGTTTTTGATAACTCCGCCATCAACATAACCAAAAAAACCTTGATTTGCTAGACTTGCATTATCACGGTTTACTTCTACTTTTGTAATTGTATGGTTACTACCGTCAAAAGTACCACTAAATCCCTTTTCAAATGTACCTATAGGTATCCATCTAGTAGTAGATAATAAAATATTAGCTGTTAGTTTTGCATTTATGTTTGCATCGTCTGTAATATTATCAGCAAATAATCTTAAACCATTTTCGTTAGAAATTGCCCAGTCGCCATTTGTGATGATATAGCCATCGCCTTCTACAATGACATCCGGTTTGTCACCAGTACCATCGCCACATGCACTAAGTGTAAGTAGTGACACAGATAATAGTGCTAACATTATAAATTTTAATTTCATGAATTTTTCTCCTAAGCTATATAATTGTATGATTATACACAGACTATTTAGAAATGCAATATATGATATACAGATGATTCTAGAAAATGAGTGATAATTTAACGTAGATTTTGGGTTAATACGAGGCGGATTAAAAATTTGCGACAGGAATGTACGCACTGGTACTTGACTTAGCAAATTTTTAACCAACAAAGTAGTAGCCTTAAATTCTCGTTAAATTTTTATTTTGCCCATGCTGGGAGGATATGCAAATCCACCCCCCAAACAATCGGTAACACGTACGCAACAAAAACAGTTATAACTATTATACTTACTATGTTCAGCCATAAGCCTGCTTTCATCATATCTTTTATGCGTATTGCGCCACTTGCAAAAACTACTGCGTTTGGCGGTGTTGCAACTGGCAACATAAATGCGAACGATGCCGCAACACATGCCGAAATAATTGTAGCATAAGGGTTAATGCCTAGCGCTATTGCTGTGCTACCCATTATTGGCACTAATAAAGTAGCTGTTGCTGTATTTGATGTAACTTCTGTCAAGAATACGACTAGCGCAACGACTATTGCTATTAAAATAATCATGCTTAGTCCTTCTAAACCAGATAGTTGCGAAGATATCCATTTTGCAAGCCCAGATTTATTAAATCCGTTAGCTATTGCGAAACCACCACCAAACAGTAAAACAATATCCCAAGGGATTTTGACTGCTGTTTTCCAATCGAGTATAAACTCCCAGCGTTTAGTATCTGACGGAATTAAGAATAATAATAACGTACCCATCATTGCGATAGTTGTATCATCCACACCTTTTATATCTATAAAGCCTGATGCTATCCAGCTGACTGCAACAAAAATGAATACTAATAACACTTTAAACTCTTGCGATGTAATTTTACCAAGTTTTTCTAGCTCGTGTTTTATGACATATTCGCCACCAGCAAGTTTTAACGAGCCAGTACGAAATAACACCCTAGTAACTAAGAACCATATTATAACTAACATAACAATGCTGAGTGGCAACCCGAACATCATCCATTGTGAAAATGTAATATCAACACCATACATAGAACGCATCATACCCACCATGATTGTGTTTGGTGGCGTGCCGATAATAGTTGCGACACCGCCAATTGATGCAGAATATGCAATCGCAAGCATTAGCCCTTTTGCAAAGTTGCTTTCCTCTTTACTAGCATCGCTAGCAAGTACGCCGTGTGTATCATGTCCAGATATTTGTACAATAACTGCTAAACCGATAGGAACCATCATCATTGCAGTAGCTGTGTTTGATACCCACATAGATATAAACGCTGTTGCTATCATAAAACCTAACGTCATTTTTGATGGGCTTGCACCAACAAGCTTTATCGTATGTAGGGCTATACGACGATGTAATCCCCAACGCTCCATAGCGACTGCAATAAAAAAACCACCGATAAATAAGTAAATCGTAGAATTTGCGTAAGAAGATGTAACAGCACTTGTTGGCATAATATCTAATATAGGATATAATATGATAGGAATTAATGCAGTAATAGGTATAGGTATTGCTTCTGTAATCCACCATATAGCAATCAATACTGTAACAGCTGCCACACGCCATGCTTCAACGCTCATGCCTTCTGGTGCAGGTATCAATAACATAATAATAAATACGATTGGCGCTAATGATAAGCCTATTTTGCTTGCTTTGTGTGAATTAGTTTCTAACATGCTTGTCCCCTATATTATGAACTTAGCATATTGATATTGTGTAGTCAACAGGCTATTGCTTTGTGACGCAAATAGCGTTATTATTATCTTCTTCTTTTATACGACC
>CAYJIW010000087.1:0-7339 GCA_964370335.1 uncultured Deferribacteraceae bacterium | reverse complement strand
TGTCGAAGACGCACGGAGTAAAAGGTCACGAAGTGAGAACCCTTGCGCGTAAAAATGGGTATGTAACGTAAGTTGCGTACCCTTTTTTTTATGCCTGAAAGGATTGTAGCTCTTAGTGAGCTTGCGAACTTAGAGATAACATAACCTTTCATGCGAAACAAAGAAACAAGTGAGCATAAAAGGTTATGGGTTCGAATCCTTTCGGGCGCGTATAAGAGAAGCATGTAACGTAAGTTGCATGCTTTTTTTGCGCACAAAAGGTTATTTACAGTTCTTTGCTTGCATACCAGATAAAAAATATCTATTGCAAGCATTAGAAATGCACATGACCTTTCACGAGTATGTCGAAGACGCACGGAGTAAAAGGTCACGAAGTGAGAACCCTTGCGCGTAAAAAAGAAAGTCTATGATGAAAATCATAGACTTTCTTTATCTAATATTATATTACTTCTAAGTGATAGACTTACTAACTTTTACTTTCCCTATCACCAATAAGTTGCGATACAAACTCTGTCGCAGGGTTATTCAATATATTATCTGGTGTATCAAACTGTTGAATATTGCCTTTATCTAGTACTAAAACCATACTACCTAATCGTAAAGCCTCGTTTATATCGTGAGTAATAAAAAATACCGTGACACCTGTATTTTTCCATATGTCTATCATCTCATCTTGTAATGCTTTACGTGTAATCTCGTCAACTGCACCAAAAGGCTCGTCCATCAACAATATATCAGGCTTTGCGGCTAACGCTCTTGCAATACCAACACGTTGCTTTTGTCCGCCAGATAACTCACCGGGATACCTATCAACAATATCGCTTGGCAAACGAATTATTTGCAACAACTCGTTTATGCGTTCTGCAATTTCGTCCTTATGCATCTTTAATAGTTTAGGCACATAAGCGATATTATCTTCTACAGTCATATGTGGAAAAAGCCCAACGCCCTGTATTGCATATCCAATACGCCTACGCAGTATATTTTGGTCTACTGTGCTGTTATCTACCCCGTTTACAAAAACGCTACCACTATCTGGATGTAATAATCCGTTTATCAATTTTAACGCTGTCGTCTTACCGCTACCAGAACTACCGATAACTGCGACAAATTCGCCTTTCTTTATATCTAAACTAAAATTGTCTAGCACTTTACCTTTATCATTATACGCTTTTGAAATATTACGAAAGCTAATTGCATTATTATCTATTTTTGCACCTCTTTTATAATATTTTTACCACGTAAAAACTGTTCTGCTACATCTTTTTCGTGCATTTTATCACCCTCAACCATATAGTTGAGTTTTGCCATTTCATCTTCGTTAATAATACTATCAAGCATCATTAGCGCTTCTGATAACCCTTTAAATTGCTGTAGTGCATCACTTCTAACAATACTACCTGCATGATATGTTTGATAAAATGATTTATCGTCCTCTAATACTCTTATTTTCGGGCTTGATAGCTGTCCATCAGTTGTAAATATTATCATAGCATCAATCGCACCAGACTCGATAGCCTGATACTTTAAACCAATATCAATATCAACTTCCTTTTCAAAATCTAAGTCATATTCTTCACATAGTGCATCATATCCATCTGCTCGTTCAAAAAAATCATATTCCGCACCAAATGTCAGCCTATCTGCAACACGAGCAATATCAGAAATAGTATTCAAATTATACATCTGTGCAATATCTTCACGCACTGCCATTCCAAATGTATTGTTAAATCCATAAAGCCCTAGCCATTCTAAAGCAAATTTTTCTTTATATTCTTTATTCATTATCTTAAATAGTGTTTCATCATCAGGAATTTCTTTTTTCTTGAGAACATCATTCCACGATGTACCAGTATATTCTGGATATAAATGAAACTCGCCTTTTAGCATAGCTGGATGGATATTTGCAACACCGCCAGCAATCCCTTTCGTTATTTCAACAGTATAGTTAGTATTTTCTTCTATTACCATTTTCATCATTTCACTAATGATAAAAGATTCTGTCATAGGCTTTGTTGCAATACGTATTATATTATTATCTTTCGTTTCATAACTAGATGCCAAGCCTAAAGTGACTAAAATAGCACCGACAACAATAAATGTTACACGCTTTTTTGAGTTTGCAAGAAAGCCAAAAAGCCACTCTGATATGAATGCTAAAAGTGCTATCAATAAACTACCTGCAACTGTTAATACTGCATTGTTTGTTGTTATTCCCCTATAAATTGCAACACCTAAACCACCAGCACCGACAAACGATGCTATACCAGCAAGCGCAATAGTCATTACGACAGTATTTTTGATACCAGCTAATATTACTGGAAAAGCTAGCGGTAACTTAATTTTATACAGTATCTGCAAGCGTGTGCTTCCCATACCTTTGGCTGCTTCTAATATATCACTATCAACACCTGTGATGCCAATAAATGTGTTGCGAACCATAGGTAATAAAGCATAAATTGATAACGCCATTATCGCAGTAGCGTTACCAATACCGGTAAGTGGAATTAAAAAACCAAACATGGATATTGCTGGAATTGTATAAATTATGCCAACAACACCAAGCACATAATTAGAAATTTTTTGTTTTTCAGATATTACAATACCTAATAAAAGACCTGTGACAACTGCTATCAATAGTGCAATCGCACATATTTGTAGATGTTCAATACTTAAATCAAGAAAAAAATTGTAATCGCTAACGATTAATTTTAGTACATCTAATATCATAGACGTACTCTAATAAATTTATTATTCACTATACTCTCTCAATTCGATTGCCTCTGATGGACATTCTTCAATACATAAACCGCAATTCAAACATAACGTATAATCTACCACGTAAGGTGAACCCTCTGCAATGCAACTTGTTGGGCAACTATCTGCACACGTGCCACAGTCTATACAATTATCATTTATAAATGGACGCTCGATATACCCAACGCTATCACCTATACCGAATGCTTTATGTGTAGGTGGCACAACAGAAATATCAAAAAACTCTCCATTACCAGTATAAACACAAAAAACATCTAAAATATAGCGTGATTTATCAGGATAGATTTCATTCATCATTGGGTTTTCTTCAAACACCCTATCAAGATGCTCTCGCCCAAGTTTTTTAACATCGCCATTAATTTTCAACATTTTATAATCTTTAGTCAACGCAGTTATCGCGACTTTTGGATTATGTGTAAGATTTTTATGAAAATTTTTACCACGTGCAGTAACAAAAAATAGCTTGTTATCTTCAACAAACATAATATCAATAATACGTACGTGTGGATTATTAAACTCGTCGACAGACGCAATAGAAACAGATTTTAGTTGCCTAAGTAATGTAACATACTCATTGTTTTGCATAAATTACCTCATAATTAAGTTTTTACTACAAATACATGATACAAAATTACAACCTATAATACAAGTAAGCACAATTTGGTTGTATAGTTACATCTTAGTGACTACTTGATATTATGATAGCTCACTAAAACAAACTTGTCTATATCTAATTTAATCTATTTATACTGTAAATAAAAAACCCCTTGCATTACAAACGCAAGGGGATATAACTAACTGATAACAGTTAAATTTTAGTGGAAAACATTTTGGAAAAAGTTTGTTACCCAACTGTGTAAGTTGTTGTAGTTTTCAACTGATGCAGCTTTCGGGATACCGTTAGCTTTATTTTTAACTTCAATTTTCTTAGTAGCAGGGTTATATTCATAAATAGTTGCTACCCAAATAGCCTCAGTATCAGAAACAAGTGAATAACACGAGTTACCAATAACAGGGTTGATAACTTCTTCGCCCCTAAGTGTGCGTAACATATTGCTAGCAAGCACTTGTCCCATACCACTAGCTGTTAAGCCAGATTTTGGGTGAGCAGTTGCAATTTGAGTGTATATTGCATCACCAATAACATAAACATCTTTAACAACAGTGCTTTCAAATGTTTGTGGGTTAATAGGTGCCCATAGTAGACCTTCTGGAACAAGCCCTAAATCAAATGCCATATCTGCTGCCCTTTGATCAGGTACATAGTTTATAAGGTCGCCTTTAAAAGTACCTTTGTTAGTTTTGATTGTCATATTATCAGCATCAATATATTGCGTTTCAACATCTGTAATATAAGTAAGCGTATCGCTATATAAGTCTTTAAATGCAGCAGCAAATAAAGGTGCTTTTGACATAATCTTTGGGTTAGGGTCTAAGATAATTACTTTAGCGCCAGCCTCTTTTGCTTTCAACGCAAATAAGCAACTTCTTTCGTATGGTCCAGGAGGGCAACGATAAATCGCTTTTGGTGTCCTCATAATGATAGTGTCACCTTTTTTAATTTTAGCAACCATATCACGTAGTTTTACTGTTTCTGGGCCACCTATCCAAGAAGCAGGAATTTTGCTTTGTGTATCAGGTGTATAGTTGATTTTCTCATCATACTGGTAAGCAATACCAGGCGAAACAACTAACTTATCATACATAATATCGCCAGCATCAGTTTTAACTGTCTTGTTTGCTGCATCAAGGCCAGTAACTGTTGCTTTCTTAAATTTAATGTCGTATTTATCAACTAATATACTATGTGGAAAAGTAATTTTTGATAATGGAGAAAATCCAAAAATAACTTCGTTACTAACAGCACAAGAAACATGTGCATCATTTTTATCAACAAGTGTAACATCAAGTGATGGATCACTCATTTTCATGTATTTAGCAAATGTAGAACCGCCATAACCGCCACCAAGTACAACTATTTTAGTTGATTTCTTTTCTTTACTCATAGCGCTAGCGTTAGTTGATAAACCAGTAGTAGATGCTGCAACACCAGTAATAGCTAAAGATTTAATAAAATTACGTCTATTTAATTTACTCATTATTATTACCCCCTATTTCATACTTGCATAATATTCTGCAAGTATTTTCAGTTGCTCATCACTTAGATCTTTGATTAATTCCATCTCAGCAGCGTTTTCACCATTACGTTGTCCTTGTTTGAACTGCAATAACGATCTATATAAAATAGCAGCATGTTGCCCTTCAATTTTAGGTACATAGTTAGCTTGTTCCATATTGTGGCAAGCCATACAGTTTTCTTCAGCAAGCATTTTGCCTTTACTAGCAAGGCTAGCATCATGGCTAAGTGATGTTTTTACCCATTTTTTAGAGCTAAAATGCTCTGCAATCAGTTCAATTTGATCAGCATCATAACCAGTAGATACAATACCCATCATTGTAGAGTAACGCTTACCACTTTTAAAATCGTTCATTGTGTTAATTATGTACTCTTTATTTTGCCCTTGTAGTGTAGCCATGTACTCGCCATCACTTTTACCATTTTCACCATGGCACATGTAGCAAAAAGCAACTAGCTCTTTCGCCCTATCAGTATTAAACTGTGAGTTTTCTTTGTCTTGCGCAAATGAAGTAGTAGCAAACAAAACTAAGGAAAATAACATAACATTAAAAAATAATTTCATAAATTTCCTCCTATTTATTGAAATCTATAACTACAATATTTATCAATATATACAAAAATGCACATATTTGCAATATATTAAATGAAAAAAACTACTAACTATATAAAAATAATAAGCTAAAAAGAGCATAGTAACTTCGTATCTTACTAGCAATATTGATATTTTTAAATAAGACTATATTCATCTTATTAGTCTTATTATAAGCTAACACAGATTTTTACATTTTGCAATATTAATCTTCTAAATAAATTTAATAACAAAGGTGGCTTATTTTGCCACCTTATATAGTTAGTTATTACTCTTTATTTGTGTCAGGTTTTACTGCTTTAGGTCTGCCACGTTTTTTTGCAACTTTAGTATCTGTTGCAGGTTTGCTTTTTGTGGTAGTAGTAGATTTTGGTCTACCACGTTTTTTTGGTGCTGATGATGTTACTTCATCTTTTTTTGGTGTTACTAACGGTTCAGTTTTAGTTTCAGCCGATTTTTGTTTATCGTTATTGCTTTCACTTTTTTTTGCTTCTGGTAATGCTAGTAAGTTCTTTTTTGATTTATTAAAGAATTTAATTTTTATCAAGATTAAATTAATAATAATTGATACAGCAAATAAAATAGCTAAAATCCTAATGACATTAGTAGATTTAGTTTTTTCTGTTGAAAAGTTATTAATTATTTCTGTTTTATTATTAATTTCACTATTAAGTTGCGCTATTGAATTATTAAGTTGTTCAATTTCGTTCTTTTGTGTGTTGATAGTGTCCAGATGGGCGTTTATATCGCCTTGCAACTTAGCCACTTGGTCATATAAAGAATTGATTTCTGCATCATTTTTAGGTACATCGTTTTGTTTTAATGTAACGATTTCTGGTTGCTTAGGTGCAGTTTTTTTGGCATCATCTTTATAAGATATACCTAGTTTATCACACGATACTAGCAGTGCGACAGCCATAATAATAATAGGAATAAGCGTTTTTTTATTCATATCATATCTCCTGTGTTATTTGCTACGTGGTACTTTATTTATTATATTATTAATGTGACAAATTTAGCAAGAAATTTCGTACAAAATATTAAATATTAAAGTTTTTTGTATTTTAGTCGATTAGTAGATGTGTGTTATATTATGATAATTGAGGTGTGTTATGACTAAAATTGATGCTTTTGTTGCGCTATTGGGTATCGGCTCATATTTGGCGATAATGCTAGATATGCATAAGCAAGAAGCGAGAATTGCTAAATTTGAAGCAATACAAGAGAAGCAACGCCTCTACGCACAAATCATGGCAGAACGTCATAAAGCAGAGCTTGCACGCCTAAATGCTGAAGCAAAAAATAAGAATAAAAGCGCTAGCGCATCACTTGGATTAGATGATAATGTCGATCTTGCCTCGATGCTAGATAAGGTTAGCGCATTACAAAAATTAGAACAATCTGCATCTAAAAAGCCAAGGTAGATATGGACAAAAAACAAATTGATAGCAAAACATTTTATATGCTTGATAATTCAAATAAAATGAGCTATATATTATATCGTTTGCAAGATGCTAAGTTCATGTTTAAAATAATAAACGATAGCTTTATTGCATTAAATAGTGATGAAATAGCCGAGTTAGTCAAAATAGGCGATAGTCTAGTTTCAATAGGTGTATTGGCAGAGGATATGGAGTTTAGCGGCTTATATGAATTGCTAGAAAAGCCTTTATCAAGGTTAGAAGAATTATCATCTAAAGTTTACTTTTCAAGTTTTAGTTAATATTTTTATTTATTTAATGGAGAGATGTCCGAGTCCGGCTTAAGGAGCACGCCTGGAACGCGTGTGTGGGTAACACCACCGAGGGTTCGAATCCCTCTTTCTCCGTATA
>CAYJIW010000086.1:291-7512 GCA_964370335.1 uncultured Deferribacteraceae bacterium | reverse complement strand
CAAGTAATCCATTTGTAGTATTATCATTCACTGTTGCATCTCTAAATGCTTGCAAGCCACTAACGTTGCTAATTTCATAAGTATTGCCAATAATTGTCAAGCCAACATCTTCAACCCTTATAATAACTTTACTTTCAATATTTGTACCTGCAATGCTTGCTGTGATAGTTGTATCGCCGTTTCCTATTGCTGTTATAGTGCCGTTATCTAGCGTTGCTACACTCGGGTTACTATTAGTCCAATCTATAATATCTACTATTGCATTATTTGGCATAAGTACTGCACTTATATCAACTGTATCACCTGTTTGCAAGTATTGGTCATTAATAGATATCGCAATTCTATATAATATTGTACCTGTTTCTGTTTCTTGCAATATTGGTAGATTAGCCCCATTATCAATAAATTTATAACTTACTGCGACATTAGCAGTTATGTTATACTTATCAATAGCATTGTTCATTTTAGTAACATTATCATTCAATACCTGTATGTTTGTTATACGCTCTGCCTCAATATCGCTAGCTGGTTCGCCTACACCATTTAACGAGCCACCACTTATAAAAAAGTTTGATGATAAATCTCCATTTGTATCAAAGCCTATAATACCGCCAACACTTGCGCCAATACTTGTCTTTATAAGAGTTACATCGTTAGTATATGACGATACCATTTTTCCATTTTCATAGTTTCCAACGATACCGCCTAATCTAGCATCACTACCATTTGCAGTTATTGAGGCATTCTCAACGTATGTTGCAACAATATTACCATCATAATTATTACCAATAATACCACCAATCCTAGCTTGATCATGTGTGGCTGTAATATCTATATTACTTACTGATGATGCATAGATATTACCATAATTTCCACCAGAAATTGTACCGACTAAACTACTAGCATTAATAGTTACTTTATCTACATGCACATAAATAACATTGCCAGAATTATACCCAACAATTGCGCTTACGTAATTATTAGCAGTTATTTCAACATTTTTAACTATTAAGTTTTTAATAACAGCACTACTATTAGTAGAGCCAAACAAGCCTTGATAATCTGATGAGTTATCATTAATATATAAACCGCTTATTGTGTAGTTATCACCATCAAATGTGCCATTGTATCGGTTTGCAGCATCGCCTATTGGTACCCAAGATGTATTATCTGCTTTATTTGTTAATTCAATATCACATACAAGTTTAGCGTTAATATCAGCATTAGTAGTGACATTATCACTAAAGTTTTTTAAGCCGTGTTTATTATAAATTTCCCAAACGTCATTAGTATTCTCATAGCCTATCGTGTTGTTTATGTATGTGTCTGTACAACGTAAGTCAACAGTAGGCGGAGGGGTTGGTATAACATTATCACCACCGTTTGATGAGCTACCGCTACTAGTGCCATCATCTGCACATGCACTAAGCATTAACACTAACGCAGGAACTAACGCTAATAAAAGAAATCTTAATTTTTTCATCTTCTGTAATCCTCCAAGATTATAAATTGTTGATATTTAATATATATATATTATTTGAAAAAAAGCAAATGATTTTTGATGGTAGTCTGAAACAAAAAACGGGAGCTTTTACACTCCCGCTGTTATTCAAGTTAATTACGCATTAATTACTTATTAATGTTGGTATTTTTGTTGCGTTATCTGGTGAACTCAACACCTCATACCTATAGCCAAATTCTCTATCGACGTCATTACCAACCCATGTATCAATAGCACCATTCATAACAGTTACATTATCATTTAATGCTTGTATGCTAGTTAATCTTGTTGCATTATCATTGCTTGCAGTATTACCTACACCATTTAATGAATTACCACTTACAAAATAGTTTGATGATAAGGTTTCTCTATAAGCATTACCTATAATGCCACCAACATTTGTGCTATTACCTGTGTTATTTAGTATCATATCATTGATATATGATGATACAATTTCTCCGCTGTAATTATGTCCAACGATACCACCTAACATAACTAGACTAGCATCCGCAGTTATTATTGCATTGTTAACGTATGTTGCAACAATATTACTATCATTATAACCAGAGATTCCACCAATCTGAGCATTACTGACTGTAGCTGTAAGTTCTATATTACTTGCTGATGATACGTAAATATTACCTTGATTATAACCAACAATTGCACCAACAAAGTTGAGAGCAACAATAGTTACGTTATCAACATATACATTGATAATATCAGCACTACTGACAGCAACGATTGCAGATGCACCATCATTAGCAGTTATTTCAACATCTTTTACTAGCAAGTTTTTAATAGTAGCATTAACATTAGCAACACCAAACAAGCCTTGATAACCTGCTGTGCTATCATTTATATACAAACCACTAATTGTGTAGTTATCGCCATCAAATGTGCCAGCGTATTGATTAGAGTGATTGCCTATTGGCACCCATTGGTTGTCCTCGCTACCTTCTAGGTTAATATCGCTTACAAGTTTAGCACTAATATTATCGTTACCATCGGTAGTAACATTGTCTCGAAAGCTTATTAATCCGTATTTGTTATAAATTTCCCAAACACCATCAACAATCCTGTAACCTACTGTGTCATCAACAGCATTTGCATTATCGCCATCATCTGCACATGCACTAAGCATTAGCACCAATACAGGAACTAACGCTAAAAATAGAAATCTTAGTTTTTTCATGAATTATCCTCTATAATTTTACTATACCAACAATATACATCTTAGTAATAACTATTCAATAGATATTTAATAAAATTATTTTAAATCAACAAGATTATATATTGCTCTAGCATAAATACTTGTCATCTTTTTTACATTTTCTAATGTTGCATACTCGTTGACTTGGTGTATAGTTGCCTCATCATTTGGGAACATTGGACCAAAAGAAACAGCATTCGGGAACGCTCGGCAATACGTACCGCCACCTATAGAGATTGCGCCACCGTTATCGCCTGTTACTTCTTCGTAAGCTTTTAACATCAACTTTATTTCTGGCATATCTTTTGGCATATTTAATGGTGCTTTATGCTTCAATTCTTTATACATTGCACCAAGCCTATGCGCTACTTTTTTTGCTAGCTCTGCGCCTTCTGCCTCGCTCATAGTTACTGGGTATCGCATGTCAAAATGAACAATAAGCTCTGTACCTTTATACCATAATACTGTTGGAGCAATAGTCAAATCGCCTGAAATATCATCACTACATGCTATACCTAGTGTTTCGCCATTTGTTTCATACTTGAAAGCACGATAAAAGTCTTCTAGCCAGTATTTTAAATCTAGTGGTGCATAATCTAATTTACTAACTACATCAACAAGTTTTAGTATCGCATTTTCGCCAACTTCTGGTTGCATTGCGTGTACAGATTTTCCTTCTGCCATTACCTCTAAATATTCATCAACGTAGCTAAACGATATATCTTTTCTGTCCATATCTTCAATAGCGAACTGGATTTTTGCTGTATCGCCAAGGAAGTAAGCTTTTGCAACATCAGGAACAACATTAATTTTATCGCCACCAGTTATGCCAAGCAGCTTTAGTGGCTCAATACCCATTGGCTTAAATGTGCGCTTGATACCAAACTGAATAATACCCTTTTCTGCATGAACTAATGGAAACTGTGCATCTGGCGAGAATGAAAAATAAGGCACTTCTTCTGTTTCTAAGTATCTTTTTACACACTTGAACGATGTTTCTTCATCAAGCCCTAGTATCAGCCTGAAGCGTTTATTAAGCTTAACGCCTGCTTCTTGCAACGCCTTTAGTGCATGCATGCAAGCTATCATTGCGCCCTTATTATCTAGCACACCACGTGCGTAAAGCTTACCATCAACAATATTTGCATCATACGGTGGCGATATCCATTTACTTTCGTCACCTTCTGGCACAACGTCTAAGTGTCCTAATATGCCGATAAGCTCGTCGCCATCACCTATTTCTGCATAGCCAACCATGTTATCAATATTTTTTACTGTAAACCCTTTATCTTTAGCCATTTCTAAAAATAAATCTAGGCAATCTGCCAAGTTTTTTCCAAACGGGTAGCCATCTGCAACATTTTCGTTACGAAATACTGTTGGAATACGTAAAACTTGTTGCATTTCAACAATTTCTTTATCAAAGTTATTATCTATAATAGTATCAATTTTATCAATCATTTCTGCCTCCAATATATATATTGTTATACAAGATTAAAAAAAATAGTCAAGCATACTTGTAAGAATTGATTTTTTAGTGTATAATGGTAATCTTAAATTATTGGAGAAATATTTATGCCTGTACAAAGAATTTATGTAGTAAAACGTACGCCACACGATGTTGAAGCTAGTGGACTTAAAAAATCATTAAAAAATGACTTAAATATCAATAACATAGATGCTTTAAAAATACTTAACAGATACGATGTTGAGTGCGACGATGTAACTATACTAGAGCCTACACTTAACACAGTTTTTGCTGAACGTATGGTTGATGATTTATACATCGAGGATTATCCGTTTAATGCAAATGACAAATATTTTGGCATAGAATATTTACCGGGTCAATTTGATCAGCGTTCTGATAGTGCGGAGCAATGCGTCAAAGTTATGACTGGTAACGATAATGTAATTGTGCATTCCGCTAAAATATATGTTTTTAGTGGCAACATATCTGATAGCGATATTACTACTATTAAACAGTACCTCATAAACGCTGTTGATAGCCGTGAAGCTAGCCTTGATAAGCCTACAACGCTTGCATTACACGTTCCAGAAGTTTTGCCTGTACCGACTATAGATAAATTTATAAACATGTCTAGCGATGAGCTTTCTAGCTTGATTAGCGATATGGGGCTTGCTATGAGCCTTGAAGATATTAAGTTTTCGCAAGATTATTTCATTAGCGAAAATAGAAACCCTACTGAAACAGAAATACGACTACTTGATACGTATTGGTCTGATCATTGCAGGCATACAACTTTCCATACAGATTTGACTGATATTGAAGTTGAAGATGGCAAATATAGCGATATTTTCAAAAACTCTATCAATAGCATGAAAGATATACGCACACAATTAGCTAGAGAGAATAAACCATTATGCTTAATGGAAATGGCTACAATAGGCGCAAGGCATGCAAAAGCACGTGGGCTATTATCTAACCAAGAAGTTAGTGACGAAAATAATGCATGCTCTATCGAAATTGATGTAAATATATTAGATGGCAAAAACGAACGCTGGTTATTACAGTTTAAAAACGAAACACACAACCACCCTACTGAAATTGAGCCTTTTGGTGGTGCTGCAACATGTTTAGGTGGCGCTATACGTGACCCATTATCTGGCAGGGCATACGTTTACCAATCTATGAGGATTACTGGTGGCGCAGACCCTAGACGTCCTATATCTGAAACATTAAAAGGCAAACTTAGCCAACACAAAATAACGAAAGATGCGGCACGTGGGTTTTCATCATATGGTAACCAAATCGGGCTTGCAACTGGATACGTTCAAGAATATTACCACGATGGTTTTATTGCAAAACGTATGGAAGCTGGCGCAGTTATCGGTGCTGTACCGCTATCACAAGTTAAACGTGAAAAACCACAAGCAAACGATGTTGTTATATTAGTTGGTGGTAAAACTGGTAGAGATGGTGTTGGTGGCGCAACTGGTTCATCTAAAGAGCATGATGTCGACTCCATAGAGCTTTGCGGTGCAGAAGTACAAAAAGGTAACGCACCAGAAGAGCATAAAATACAACGATTATTTAGAAACCCTGCTGTATCAATATTAATTAAGAAATGTAACGATTTTGGTGCTGGCGGTGTTGGTGTCGCTATTGGCGAGCTTGCAGACGGGCTTTCTGTCAACCTAAACGCTGTACCAAAAAAATATAGCGGACTTACAGGTACAGAGATTGCCATAGCGGAGTCACAAGAACGTATGGCTGCTATCGTTAGCCCTAATGATGTTGATGAGTTTATGCAATATTGCAAACAAGAAAACTTAGAAGCTACTGTTGTTGCAACAGTTACAGATAGTAATAGATTACAAATGATGCACGATGATAAATTGATCGTTGACTTATCACGTGAGTTTCTTGACTCTGCTGGTGCAAAGCGTGAACAAAATGTCATGGTGAATAATATTGCTGATGACGACTTCTTTAGTGGCAAAACGTATGGCACATTTAAACAAACAGCAATAAATATACTATCAGATTTAAACGTATGTTCGCAAAAAGGCATGGTAGAAATGTTCGATTCTACTATCGGTTCATCAAGCGTACTTACACCATTTGGTGGCGTTACTAGCAACACACCTACAGAATCAATGGTTTGCAAAATACCTGTTGTTGATAAAGACACAAGTACAGTATCTATAATGGCATCTGGCTATAATCCATACATTAGTTCAAAAAGTATGTATCACGGTGCAATGTATGCAGTTATAGAATCGGTTGCAAAAGTTGTTGCTAGCGGTGGTAAGTTTAGCGATATTAGGTTATCTTTCCAAGAATACTTTGAGCGACTTGGCACAGACCCAAAACGCTGGGGCAAACCGTTTGCAGCACTACTTGGCGCTATAGATGCACAAGTTAAACTAGGGCTTGGCGCTATCGGTGGTAAAGATAGTATGTCTGGAACATTTAAAGATAGCGAAACTGGCACAGAAATAAATGTACCACCTACGCTAATTTCGTTTGCTGTTGCACCATCTGATATATCTGCAACAATATCGCCTGAACTTAATAAAGATGGCGGCAATTTATACTTTCTAAAAACACACATTGATGAAAATGGTATAATAGATTTTGACATTTTCATGAAGAATTTACGTCACCTACATGGCTCTATTTTGACTGATAAAGTCGATGCTATATATACTATTAAAAATGGTGGCATTATTGAGGCTATTTCAAAAATGGCGTTCGGTAACATGGTTGGTATAGAAATTTCTGACAAACTTAGCCTAGAAGATTTAGCTTACCAACACTACGGTAGCTTTATTGTTCAAGTGAAAAAAGGCGAAACTTTTGAAGCAACAAAACTTGGCACAGTCCTTTCTGCACCTATGTTTGTGTATAAAGATGAACGCATACCGTTAGACGATTTACTATCTGCATGGGCTAGCCCACTTGAAAATGTATTCCCTACAAAAACAGACGATAATGGAATAATTGAACCTAACGATTACGTTGCTACTACAACTAATTCAAAATCAA
>CAYJIW010000086.1:0-232 GCA_964370335.1 uncultured Deferribacteraceae bacterium | reverse complement strand
TTTGCAAAAATTATTGATAATTCGCAAATACTTGCAGTACCGGGCGGTTTTAGCGCTGGTGACGAGCCTGAAGGGTCTGGCAAGTTTTATGTATCGGTATTTAAAAATAAACATATTAGAAACGCTATAGAAAATTTACAAAAACGTGATGGCTTAATCATCTGCATATGTAACGGTTTTCAAGCTCTCGTTAAAACTGGGTTGCTTACATACGGACACATTACAGAGCTTG
>CAYJIW010000085.1:0-7523 GCA_964370335.1 uncultured Deferribacteraceae bacterium | reverse complement strand
CCATATAGTTTGATATAACTACATAAGCACCGATACCGAACACGATAGGCATATAAGTACGCCCTTCTTTCCACATGATATTGTCGCCCATGCCATACATACCACTAACGATAACTTCAAAAAAGTTTTGCGATTTTGATGGTACTTCAGCAGTAAGTTTACGTGCGTATAATCCGATAAGTGTGATAAAGCACATTGCTACAAACAGCATAATAACGTGTAAGTAGTGCGCTTGAATACTATGAGGTAGCCACGAGGCAATATTAAGAGGGTGTTCCATCTTTTAACTCCGTATTTTTTTTATATTAAATTATTTGTTACGATTTAATAGTGCTCCTAAAAGCACCACAGATATTTATAAACTATTTTATTTAAAAAAGCAACTATCTTTAAAACTTTTTTTTATTTTTGTTTTAGCAATCCAGCCACTAGCCCTATGAAGATTGCGACAGTGGGTATAAGCACGCCAACAGCTAGTGCGATTGGGTTTGCATCATAATATTTAAAGCCGGCGTACAAAATAAATGCCACAAGTATCAACCTAAAAAATGATATAGGTGTGTATAGCCACCCTGTAGCGTTGGCAAATATCCTTCTGACAAGTCGTGCAAGTGCATAAAAGTCAAAAAAGGCTACGATATAGCCAATCAGGAACGAATTTGCAGTATGTATGCCAAACCGAAAAAATATCGTTCCGTAAACTAGCGCCATCAGCAATGTTGATATCGCAAAAAACTTATATTCTGTATTAATTTTTATCGTCATCGTGTTCAATAACATCTTTAGCGTTCCACAAGTCTGTACGTTTCAGAAAGTGGAATGCGTTTTTAAAGCCGGCAATAATCCCCATAATCATGAAGAAAAAGAAAAGATACGGTTTAGTGCCGAGCCACATATCAAGATAGTAGCCCATTGCAGAGCCAATAATGATAGATGTGACAAACGCAAGCCCTATTGTAGATGCATTCCATAGTGAACGCATATCGACGCTATCTTTCTTTTCTTTTTCATCAGACATGGTTAACCTCTTATAGCGATTTTAATGTTTCGTAGTGTGCTTTTGCTGTTTTTTCTAGGTCTTCATCGCTATGTACGCTAGATACAAACATAGCCTCGAACTGCGCCGGAGCAAGTGCAACGCCACGCTCTAGCATACCATGGAAAAACTTAGCATACTTAGATGTATCAGACTTCACAGCATCTGCATACGATTTAACTTCGCCATCTGTAAAGAATAAGCAACCTAGCGACTCAACAGTATTGAACGCATAGTTTAAACCAAGCGATTTGCAGTTGTCACGCATAGCGTTGTATAGTTTATCTGATTTTGCTTTCAAATCTTTATGGAAAGTTGGTTGCGACAATTTTTCAAGTGTAGCAAGCCCAGCAGCCATTGCAAGTGGGTTACCAGACAGTGTACCAGCTTGATAAACTGCACCAAGTGGCGAAATCATTTTCATAATATCAGCACGCCCACCGTATGCACCAACAGGTAATCCGCCACCAATAATTTTGCCCATAGTAGTTAAATCAGGGTTTATGCCATAATATTGTTGAGCGCCACCCGGAGCTAATCTGAAACCAGTAATAACTTCATCAAATATTAATAACGCACCGTTCTCATCACATAGTTTACGTAAGCCTTGCAAAAAGTTATCTTGTGGCAACACTAAGCCCATGTTAGCTGCAAGTGGCTCGACGATTAAACATGCAATTTCGCCTTTATTTTGGTTAAAAATTTCACGTACGTTATCTAGGTCGTTATATTGTGCAATAATAGTATTTTTAGCAGCATCGGCAGGCACACCCGGCGAAGATGTTTCGCCATAAGTCAACAACCCGCTACCAGCTTTAACAAGCATAAAATCAGAGTGACCATGATAGCAACCTTCAAACTTGATGATTTTATCACGCCCAGTAAACCCACGTGCAAGACGTAACGCACTCATAACTGCTTCTGTACCAGATGATACCATACGTACCATTTCAACAGATGGCAACAATTCTACAATCTTTTTAGCTAACGCAATTTCGCTAGGTGTAGGTGCGCCATAGCTACTGCCCTTTTCAACAGCGCCAATGATTGCTTTATTAACGTCTTCGTCAGCGTGTCCAAGTATTAATGGACCCCAAGAGCAAACGTAGTCGATATATTCTTTACCGTTAGTATCGTAAACTTTTGAACCTTTGGCACGTTCAACAAAGTATGGCTCGCCACCAACAGATCCAAACGCACGCACAGGGCTGTTTACGCCACCCGGTATATATTTTTTAGCCTCATCAAATAAGTTCATATCATCACTCCTTGAAATAATTATTGTTTTACTCAACAACACGTATAACATATTTTTATCAGAAAGAAAAGTAGAACACACTATAAAAATGGTATTTTAAGAAAAAATATATTAAGATATATTTCACAAGCAAACAACGACAGATTAGCATAGCAGAAATATTACTTGACAAAAATATTCATCTTTATTAGATTAATTATAGTGATCGTGTTACAGTATCCTGCGTGGACTGTAACCTAGAAGGAGCTCTCACGGGAGCTTCTTTATCCTTGTTACCATGTAGATAAACATTATGACATCCAATAATCAAACTAAAAATTTCAAAACATATCAACAACAAATTGACCACTTAAAAAACAATAAAATGCTTGTAATTAAAGATAATAACTACGCAATTAATTTATTAAAACAATACAGTTATTTTGGTTTAATATCAGGTTATAAAACTCCTTTTAAATTGACAAATGGTAATTATAAACCACACATAACTATAGAAGATATATATGCACTTTATAATTTCGACAGCGAATTGCGAAATATTTTGCTAAAATATATCTTAAAAGTAGAAACACATATAAAATCACTAATTTCTTATGCATTTTGTAATAAGCATCAAGAACAAGATTGTGAATATCTTAATGCAACAAACTATAATTATACTCACATAAATCAACAAGGTATTAATGATTTAATTGCAAAACTCAATAATATAATTAGCAACCCAAACAACTACCCATATATTAAACATCAAAAAAATCATTATAATAATGTTCCTTTATGGGCGATGATGAAAGCACTCACACTTGGTACAGTATCCAAAATGTATAGTTTTATGAAACAATCTATGCAAAGTGATGTCAGCCGAGAATTTGCTAACGTGCATGAGAAAATGCTTGAACAAATGCTTGATATTTTATCACGATTTAGGAATGTATGTGCACATAATGAGCGTATCTATAATTTCAAATACAATAAAGCAACTATTGATAATACAAATATTCATATTAAATTAGGTATCCCTAAAAAGAATAATATGTACACTAAAGGCAAAAAGGATTTATTTGCTGTTGTGATAACCCTTAAATATTTATTAAACGAAGAGCAATTTGCTAAATTTTGCGATGAATTACATAACATTATTGAGCTTTTAATTACAAATACAAAGCCACTGGAACGTAGTCAACTGTATAAATATATGGGCTTTCCAAATAACTGGTTTGATATAAAAACTTTAAGTTAAGAAGTAATAAGTTGCTTTGTTACTCACAAAGACAGTAATACAAATTTACTGTATATCACATATAATTATGACAAAAAAAGCGAGAGTTTTTTATACTCTCGCTTATTATACTTAATTCTCACTAAATTTACGGTACAAACACTAATATTGGTAAATTTGATACTACATTCGCCCCAGCTTGCCACCTCATATCAACCGTAACGCCGTTGTCTCTTTCAAACTCATCAATAGCAGAGTTCATCTCTGTTACTTTATCGTTTAATAATTGTATGTTATCCAATCGTTCTGCATTAACATTAGATCCTTGACCATCAATAAAACTTTCACCAATACCATATAAATTTGAATTACTGTTAATGAAAAAGTTAGTATTTAAATTATCTTCTGTAATGCCAACAATACCTCCAATTGTTTCATTATTATTAAATGACACACGGTTAGTGTATGAAGCAACAATATCAGAGCCAATAGTGTTATACCCTATAATACCACCTAAGGCATTACCACTAGCAGAATTATTTGCGTTTAATGTGATATTATCTGCATATGCTCCAACAATAATACTATCACTTTCTCCAGCAATACCTCCGACATATCCATCAAATATCGTATTAACAGTTAAACGTGCATTAGTAACAGAAGATGATAAGATTGTCCCCTCATTGGAACCTACAATAGCTCCTACTACCTCACTTGCAGTAATATTTGCATCTGTTACATGAAGATTTTTAACGATACCATATGTTTTAATAACGCTAAATAAACCCGCTCTATCAAGTGTATTATCATTTATACGGATACCACTTATAGTATGATTATTGCCATCAAATGTGCCTGAATAATTGTTTATTAGTATCCATTGTGTTGTAGTATCTAAAGTAATATTACATACAAGTTTTGCGTGTAAAGCACTATTAACATTGTTTACTTCATCACGAAAAGTATTCAACCCTTTTGCATTATTAATTTCAAAAACACCATTTATATTATCGTAACCTAAGCCATTAACATCATCGCAACGGTCTGCTGGAATGTCCTGCACATTAATTTCTACTTCATCGTATATTGATTCATCATTAGTTAATGTAGCTTTAATAGTCACTAACCCCTGTGCAACACCAGTAACTACGCCTGTATTTTCATCAACTGATGCAATACCATCATCGCTCGATGTATATTTTATAGGGCTTTGTGTAGCATTTAGTGGTGTAAATGTGATAGTTGGCGTCAATGTGCTAGTTACAACCATATTTGATGGGTATGATAACTCAACGCTTTGTATAGGTATTGCCTGTTCTACAAGTGTTGGTAACTCTGTTGCACTATTACCTGCTTGCCACCTGTAACCAAATGCAACTTTATTTGCGAGTTCATAATCGTTTATTGCTTTGTTCATTTTAGTTACATTATCGTTTAAAGATTGTATGTTGTCTACACGTGTTGCGTTATCGTTAATGTCAAGATCACCAATACCATACAAGTTTTCATCTGTACTAACAAAAAAGTTTGATATAACATCGCTACTTCCTATATTGCCAGCTACTCCACCGAGATTTGCACTTGCAGCAGTATCAAACGTGAGATTGCTCGCAAATGACGATATTAGCACAGATGTTGTATTATTATTTCGTCCAGCTACACCACCAACATTTTTTCCTGTTTTTTCTGTTATGTTTACATTATTAGCAGATGTTGCCATCAAAAATTTATAATTAACACCAACTATGCCGCCACTACCTTCAATCCCCGAAGTACCTTCAACAGTAATCGTTACATCATTTGCAGTTGACATATATATCCAACCCTCATTTGACCCACTGATACCACCGGCAACATATCCGTTGCTAGTAATAGTCACATTATCTACATGTACATTGCTAACTATGCCGCTGTTCTCTCCAGCTAAAGAGCCAATGTAATACGTACCTGTTACTTCAACATCTTTTAGTTTTAAGTTTTTTACCACTCCATTTTCTAAAATATAACCAAACAAACCTTGACGTTCTGAATTGTTATTAATAAATAAGTTGCTTATTGTATGGTTGTCGCCATCAAATGTGCCATCATAAAATTTTATCGGTAACCACTGGTTGCTATCGCTACCTTGTAAATCAATATCGCATATAAGTTTTGCGCTTTGTGATTGGTTGACTCGCAAAGCAATTAAACCGTTTGCATTATAAATTTCCCATATTCCAGATGTTGTGTTGTAAATATAACCTATGCCACTTGTGTTTAAACAAGGGTCTAATAATACTGTAATTTCTACTTCATCATATATTGATGCATCATGAGTTGATGTAGCTCTTATTGTTGCTGATCCTTGAGATTTGCCAGTAACTACGCCTGTTTTTTCATCTACTGATGCAATATCGTTATCGCTTGATGTATATTTTACTGCACGATTAGTAGTGTTTGTCGGAGTTATTACAATAGTAGGTGATACTGAACTCGCTTCAAGTATGTTTGTAGTTGGGTATGATAACGCAATACTTTGTATAGGTGTTGTATGCTCCACAACTGTTGGCAACTCGCTTGTACTATTACCTGCTTGCCATCTGTAACCAAATGCAATACTATTTGCAAGTTCATAATCGTTTATCACTTCGTTCATAGCTTCAATATCATTATTTAATGTTTGTATGTCATCTACACGTGTTGCGTTATCGTCGTTAGGTGTAGCGCCACCAATGCCAAATAGCGTTGGGTCTTCACTTATAAAAAAGTTTGATATAGCAACGCTACTTCCATTATTGCCAGTTACTCCGCCAATGTTTGTGCTTGGTGTATCAAACGTAAGGCTAGTAGCATATGATAATATTAATACCGAGTTTACATTTAAATTACGCCCTGCTACGCCACCAACGTATATCCCAGTTGTCGCTGTTATGTCTACATCATTAGCAGATAAACCAATCAATAGCGCATCATTAACACCGACTACGCCACCTGTGCCATCGTTACCAGCAGCACCCCTAGCAGTAAGTGTGACATTGTTTGCAGATGACATAATAATATCGCCTATGTTGTTCCAACCAACAACACCGCCGATAATAGTGTTAGCATCTATTGTTACGTTATCTACATGCACATTCTGCACTAATCCTTGATTTTGGGCAGCTAAAGAGCCTACAAAATTGCTGGATGTTATATCAACGTCTTTCAATTTTAAGTTTTTTACTACTCCATCAGGTAAAATAACGAAAAACAAGCCTTGATGTTCAACGGTATCATTATCTATAAATAAGTTGCTTATTGTGTGGTTATCGCCATCAAATGTGCCGCCATAAATAGATATACGTTCCCAAGATGTTGTGTTATCAAGCGCAATATCACATACAAGTTTTGCATGCAAATCGCTATCGCCACCGTTTACTTCATCACGAAATGCTTTTAAACCGTTTGCGTTGTAGATTTCCCATGTGCCACTTGAGTTATCGTAACCAACGCCAGTTAAATTTGTACAAAGTGAGTTTACAGTTGATGAACCGCCAGAGCTACCATCATCTGCACAACCACTTAGCATGAATAATGATGTTGTAATAATCGCTAATGCCAATAGTCTTACTTTTTTCATATTTACCCTCATATAGATGTCTTATCATAATACAGTTATCAATATAATGATTATTGTTAATTTTGCAAGGGGAAATAGGTATGTTCTAGCGATAACATAATAATCGCTTATTTTGCTTTGCTACATTGTAGCGTATGGCTACGCTCAGAAGTCATTGCGAATTGAGCGTTAGCGAAAGGTGGCAATCCATAACAACTTACTATAACACTAATGCTATATTATGCGTATGGCTACGATTATACGTTAATGTGGTTTTGCGTTTTTGTGCGACCCTCGTTTTTTGTTCGTTATTTCTCGTCATTACAAGAATCATGTTTTATATACTTCGTATTTACTTTTTTTGTTCGTTCTTACTTATGCTCACAAGAAACATAGGCTTATTTCTAAGCTCATACTTCGCTAAGAACTAACG
>CAYJIW010000084.1:1874-7666 GCA_964370335.1 uncultured Deferribacteraceae bacterium | reverse complement strand
GTTAACGAGTTAAACACGCAATGCTATACAGATATTTATACTATTACAACTAGAGAGCTGTTGCACGCAGAAAAAGCTACTATGACAATAGAAAAAGCAGACTACTCTAAAATGAGCAACACATGGGTGCTAAACTATGGTACTTCAGCCACTACAGAGAAAGGTGTTCCACATTTATATGATTTGAAAGGTAACTTGAGGTTTATCTTAGATAATGATAGGGGAACAAACTTTAGAGGGGTAATTATTAGAGATGATATGATATATGGATTATCTAACACTAGAAATGACGTGTTGACGATGAACTTTGCTGGCGTCCTCAATGATAGGGCAACAGTGAGTGGTGGTATTTATGAATTTCATCATGATTTTACTTTGTTAGATAACGGCAGTTATGTTGTGCTAGCACGTTCTGGTAGCTCATATGATGATATTATGGTTTTGATAGACCCAAGTATTAGTAACACAGCGGTGCGATACGAATGGGATATGGACAAAGTGCTAGATAAAGAACGAGTGGATTTATTTGATTGGAAATCAGATTCAAGCTTTAGCAGGAACGATGATTGGTTACATCAAAACTCACTCGTTTTCGATAATTATGACAACACACTTATTGCATCTGGTAGGCATCAAGGTGTAACTAAGGTTACCATGCCAGATATAAATGGCGACTTTGAGCTAAAATGGATAATTTCGCCACACAAAGGCTTCAATACAAGTGACATCAGTATGGCATATTATATGAAAGATAAGTTGTTAACACCACTAGATGCAAATGGCGATAACATAACAGACCAACGTGTGCTAGATGGCGATATAAACCATGCAGATTTCGAGTGGCCATGGACACATCACTCGGCACATATATTAAGACGAGATGGCGACTTATTAAATATTTTGCTATTTGATAATGGAGTAAACCGAAACAGAGATACATCTGAAAATAATTTATACAGTAGAGTTGTTGAGTATCAGATTGATGAGGCAAATATGACTATAAAGCAAATATGGGCGCACGGCAAGGGCGAGGGTGAAAGGATGTATTCTGCCACAATGTCGGCAGTAGATTATATGGCAGACTCTGACACGTATTATATGAGTTCGTCAAATACAGAGCAACGTGACAATAAAAATACAAAAGCTATTGAAGTAACAAAGGCTGGCGAAGAAGTTTTTTACATACATTTTGGAACTGATAGAAGTTATAGAACTAACCGTATAAAGCTATACGATTATATGCGTATGCCAACAGTTAATATTAATTAAAATAAGTGGCGAGTTTAAAAGCTCGCCTTTTTTATAATCTAGTAGACAGGTAACCAAGGGAACGCTTTTAAAAACCAGATTGTGATTTGTGTCATATTGTTTGTAAGCAACAGAACGCCTATCAATATAAGTAATCCACCAGCGATACGTTCAACCCAGATAATATATTTTGCAGCTTTGCGTGCAAAAGCTAGCGACTCGTTTATAGCTAGTGCCGCTATCAAGAACGGTATCCACAAGCCAAAAGAATATACAAGCAGCATTATAATGCCTTGATTGACAGACTCTTCAACAGAAGCAAGTGCAAGTATGCCAGATAAAATTGGACCAACGCAAGGCGTCCAGCCAAGTACGAATGCAATGCCTAGTATGAACGATTGCACAAAGAACGGTACACGAGTTGAACCAGCATAATTTATTTTTGCATGTTTCATTAGCGCTTTAATTTTGAACACGCCAACCATATGCAAGCCGAATATGATAATGATAGCGCCAGCCACTTGCGATAATACAAATTTATATTGCGATAGCGATTGCCCAAGGCTTGTAGCTGCAGCGCCAAGCATGACGAATATAATAGTAAACCCAAGCCCAAATGCAACAGCACCAAAGAACGCTTTAAGTCTAGGTGTAAGTTTTGTATTATCTTTCAGGTTATCTATCGACTCGCCAGACATGAAAGAAATATATCCCGGCAGTAATGGCAAAATACATGGCGATAAAAAAGTAAATACTCCAGCGATAAATGCGCTAAAAAGAGTTGGTGCTTCCATAGTAAATAAATCCTTGTTGCTATTATTTATACAAAAGACAAATCAAGTATAAATAAGTTTACTTATAAGTATAAATTAAGCGTTATTAGTTAAGTCGTGCAATTTCCAGTAGATGTCAGTTTCGTAGATATGCTTGTTGCCTTTAGCGTATGCAAGCGCAGTTTTACCTTTTGCAAGGTTGCTTGCATCAGGCGTGTTAATATTAAGTGTTGAGAATATGGACTTTATTGCAGTAATTATGCGTCCAACAAGTGCAACTACCACAGCAACGACAGGGATTTTTTGGATAAGAGTAATTAACCATGACATACCGCTACCAGAATTTCTGATATTGTCAATAACGTCGCTACCATTAGCGACAGAGTTAGCAATTTTTGCAAATAATGCTGTGGCAGAGTTGCCATCGTTATCGACGATATGCACGTTTGCGCCACTATTTATTATTATTTCAACAATAGCAGGAGTTTTAGAAAAGCTAGCAGCATAAATTAATGGTGTTTTGCCATCTTCATCAATTTCATTAATGTCAAGCCCATGTTTAAGTAGCGTAGTTATAACTTCAGGTGTTTTAGAATTTGCAGCAGCAAATGTAAGCGCATTCCAGCCATGTTTATGTTTTAGCTTTATATCAGCACCATGTTTAACAAGCGTATCAATAACGGCTGGCAGTTGAGTATTTGCTGCAGCATACATCAATACAGAGCGACCATCTTTAGTTCTGGCAGATATATTTGCACCACGCTCAATCATCATATCAATTATAGCAATATCTTGCGCATAAGCAACAGCGTACATAAGCGCCGATGTACCATCTTTTGCCCTAGCGTTAACATCGCCACTATCGGCTATTTCTTTTTCAACATCTGCAATGGTTGCTTCTTCCCAAAATGAGTCTTTAAGTAGCTTATTACTATTTCCAAATATCATGTTACACCCTCATGTTTATGCTTAGATAACTAGGGGTATGATAGTTTAATGTTTATATCTCTGTCAATCATTAATACGTAAACGCTATAATAACTTTGTCGCTTCTTGAATTTAATCACGTTGTGCATATTTTGCACTTGTTCGTAAACTCTGTGGACTGCCACGTCACACAAAAGCGTGTTCCTCGCAGAGACGTTTCTAATTCATTAATTTTAATAACTTGTTGATATTAAATGCATATTTACGTCATTGCGAGTGCATAGCACGTGGCAATCCATAAAAACGTGTAAGAGCATTAATGGTAAATCGTAAGAGTGGACTGCCACATTTCGCTAACGCTCAATTCGCAGAGACGTTTCTAATTCATTAATTTTAATAACTTGTTGATATTAAATGCATATTTACGTCATTGCGAGTGCATAGCACGTGGCAATCCATAACAACGTAAAACAACATTAACGCATAATCGTAAGCCTAAGACATGGACATTCCCCGCCGTCGTTGTCACTCCCTTATAACCCCCGCCACAATCACAGATTGTGTCTTCGCTTCAGGCAAAGACATGCTTTGCTGTTTCCTCGCTCATCTTGTGGCAAAGACATGCTTTGCTCTGTTTGCTCACCCCGCTGTCGCTCGCAGAGACGTTTGAGCATAGCCATACGCTACAATCTAGCGTTAGCATTATTCCACCGCCGTCGTTGTCACTCCGCCTTCGCTTTGGGCAAAGACATGCTTTGCTCTGTTTGCTCACCACGCTATCGCTCGCAGAGACGTGCTAGCGTAAGCCATACGCATAATGTAGCAAATAAAAAACTGTTCAACATATTAAAGTTGGTTAAAACTATACAACTTATAAATATTGAAAAATCCAGCATGTATTGTACATGCTCCCCTAATTGTTAGGAAATTGTGAAGAAAGTTACGTATTTTGTCGTAAATGATTGATTTATTGAAAGAAAGGATATAATATATGTTTTGTAATGAAGTATCGGGGGTATGTTTTATGAAAAAGAATGTTATTAAGCTTGTTGTTGCGGGTGTAGCGGTTGTTTCAGTTGTAGCATATTTAATGTTTACTGGGCTTACACAGCATAGCGTATATTTTTTAGAAGTGTCAGAACTACTAAAAAATCCAACTACATACGATAATAAAAACGCTCGTCTTAGTGGCGATGTTATACAAGAATCTGTTGTTAAAGGCGGAGCATTAAACGCAAAAGCATTACGTTTCGCTATCAGTGATGAAGAAGGTAGCTCTGTATTTGTTGAATATAGTGGCGTTGTACCGGATGCATTCTATGACGAAAATGCTGTTGTAATACTTGAAGGCACATTCAAAGCAGAAACGACAACATTTTATGCAGAAACATTAATGGCAAAATGCCCATCAAAATATGAAGGTGAAGACCCAGCTGAACATAACGCTGCAACTGCGGCAGACGAGAAATCTTCACAAAGCATTTAATTAGAGTATATTTATGATACATGGCAACGTCCTTTTGCTTTTAGCATTGTTTTCAACTACGGTTGCCATGTTCCTATATACTATAGCTTCTACTAAAGAAACCCAATTAATCAAATACGCCGAAATCGCAAAATATATTAGCTTAACATTTTTATTAGTAATTATTGCTGTCATTATAAAAATGTTTGTCGTAAACGATTTTAGCTACGCATACGTTACAGCGTATTCAAATACGTCGCTTCCTACTATTTACAAAATCTATGTCGCACTTGTTGCTAACGAAAGTTCGTTAATATTTACATCAATCCTTATTATAATATTTGGTAGCATCTCGTCAAGGCGGTCATTCAAAGTATCAATAAATTACTATGCAACATTTAATGTGTGTATATTATTCTTTGCTTTTTTGCTTACATTATTAGCATACGATAGCAACAAGATTTTTCTAAAATTATCAGTAGATTATGCCGATGGTGTTGGGTTGCCAACTTTTTTAAGAAATTATAACTTTTTTGTTTATACATTGTCTTGGTTTATTGCGCTGGTTGGCTCTATAATAATCTTTTGCAATGCATATGCTACATTAATAGTAAAAGATTATTGTAGCTACTGGATACGCAACTCGGTTGGTTGGGCGTTCATAACATTTGTAACAGTTTTATTATACGTGTTTTTTGGTTACTACTGGTTTGTAAACGAGTTTTTTGAATTTAAAGTATGGGGCTGGGGTGTAGTTGGTATCGCTTCTGTTTTACCATTAATGGTGATTATCCCGTTTATGCATATAGGTAGTTCATTCGTAAATAAGGGCAATTTTAGCAGGATTAACTTTTTTTATCCATATCTGTTGTTAGTTGTTGTGCTTTTTAGCGGTTATATGGTTCGCTCTGGGCTTTCAAATAACTCTATCTATCTAGAGCGTTTGGTTGCAAACTTATCATTAATTTGGATTATATTTTTTGCGACAATATTTTATATCCCAGTATATCTTTGGTCGCTACGTTTAATGCCAAAGAAAAAGAAAAAGATAATAGACAGTTTAAAGTTTCATCCGCTAACGATTATAAATATATTATTTATTTTAGCAGTAGTATTTGGCATATTAGTCGTTATATTAAATGTATATCATTTAGTAATGATAGGCGAGTTGCACAAAATAGACTCGGCTGTATTTACATATTTTGCAGTGGTTGTGTTATGCTTATTTGCGATATATTTAGCAGTTTATTATATAAATAGGTATAGATCAAAGGAGTTATTTACATACCATGGCATTAGCTTAAAGTTAAAGTATGTGTTAGTACATGTGGGCGCTATTTGTATTGTTTTAGGCTTCATATTATCAGACATATATAATA
>CAYJIW010000084.1:0-1864 GCA_964370335.1 uncultured Deferribacteraceae bacterium | reverse complement strand
GGAAGAAAACAATTTTGTTATACCCAGAGATGTGCATGTACGATAAAGAATATGCACGATTTTTCAGGACAGATAGCACTATCATAGGTGTAAATACTGTATCTGTAGCGTTAGTCGGTTACGATACTTCTATCAGTAGTGCTAATATTGCTATTACTGTCCGTTCGTTTCTGTTTTTGATACCTTTAGGTATTGTATTGTTACTATTAGGGTTATATTTTTTATGGCTAAATAAGAGGATTTATTAAATGGGTAAAGAGTTAATATCATTACAAAAAGTTGGCAAAAAATATGGCCATATTACAGCTTTAAATGATGTGTCGTTTGAAATAGAAAGCAACAGTTTTGTAGTAATATTTGGTGCTAACGGTGCTGGTAAGTCTACATTGTTGAAAATATTGTCGCACCAAACACGCAATACAACAGGCAGTGTGCTATATTCTGGTGTGCCACTTAATAAACTAGATGATGATTTTCGTGCAAAGTTTGGCGTAATATCGCACCAGCCATTTGTTTATGAAAACTTATCAGCGCTTGAAAACCTAGAGTTTTATGGCAGATTATACGGTGTAAAAAACATTGCAGAAAAAGCAAAAGAGCTACTAAAAAAAGTTGACTTATTCCACAGGCGTGATGACGTTGTCAGAACATTTTCACGTGGTATGTTGCAACGTATATCAATAGCTAGGGCGCTTGTGCATGACCCAGAAATAATATTTTTAGATGAGCCATATACAGGGCTTGATAGTGTGGCAACTTTAACATTGACCAACTTACTAAAAGAACAACTTGGCGATAACAAAACGATAGTAATGGTTACACACGATTTAAAAATAGGGCTAGAGCTTGCATCTAATGTGCTTGTGATGAATAAAGGCAAGCTAGTTTATAATAAACAAAAAAGCGAAATCGATGTTGATAATTTTGAGCAAGAATACCTAGAACTTGCAGGTTATGAAGCAAAACATAACAAGGTGGAAGCATCATGAGGTATTTTGAAGCAATATACGCAATAGTGCGTAAAGATATTATAATGGAAATCCGCTCTAAAGAGTCAGTTAATGCAATGTTAGTATTTGCGCTATTGATGACGGTTGTATTTAGCTTTATTTTTGAGCCGGGTAGCCAATACAAGCGTGAAGTAGTAGGCGGTATTTTTTGGATGAGCGTTGTATTTGCTGGCACATTAGGGCTTGGCAAGTCAATGGTTTCAGAAGTGCAGGGCGGAAATATAGATGCAATGATGTTAGCACCTATTGATAGAAGTGCTATTTTCTTTGGTAAATTTATTTCAAATCTGCTATTATTGTTGTTTATGGAGGCGATATTGACGCCTTTATTTGCAGTTTTTTATTCGATAAATATTGTAACCTCGCCAAAGGTTATATTAATAATGTTTTTAGCATCATACGGTTATGCGTTATTAGGTACGTTATTTTCCGTAATATCTGTTAGAACAAAAGCACGGGAAGTTATGTTGCCGTTGTTACTATTGCCAATAATGATACCTATTATCTTAGCAGCAATAATGGCAACAAACGTGTTTTTACAAGGCAAACCAGCAGAAGAAGCATCTAACTGGATAACGTTAATGGCAGCGTTCGATATAATATTTACTGCCGTGATTTTTGCAATATTTGGCATGGTTATTGAAGAATAAGTTTTTTTTGTAACTTTAATTTAATTAGAGAACACTTATAATATAGTTAAGGAGATGAGATGAGTAGTAGAAAAGTTGAACAAGTTTTCGACGTGTTGGCATTATTAGCTGTGCCAGTAGGTTTATGGTTCGCGTTTGTATATGCTCCACTAGAAATGGTGATGGGCGCGATACAGAAAATATTTTATTTTCATGTATCGTCTG
>CAYJIW010000083.1:0-7790 GCA_964370335.1 uncultured Deferribacteraceae bacterium | reverse complement strand
GTAAACTCTGATATACGTGCTAATGTCGCAAAAAATCCAAATATCACTAAAGATATGATGAATAATTTAGCAAGCGATATACCAAAAGTACGTAACTCGTTATTAGATAATGAAAACTTACAACTTGACGTGCATGACAAAATAGCAAGGCAAGGTGGTAATGATTGCAACTTCCTTGAAAAACTTATGGCAAACCCATGCGTACCGCAAGATGTACTAAACTACAACATGAAAAATAGTAACGAGTGTACAAGACGTGGCGTTGCAGCCAATCCAAACACATCGCCAGAAGCACTATCACAACTAGCATCAGACAAAGATGATAAAGTTAGGCGCAACGCATTATCAAACCATAATACGCCTGAAGATGCGCTGGCAAAAAATCTGGATAGTGATTTTACACCAAAGAATTATGTTAATGATATGAAGCGTGTTGAAGATATTAAAGCAGCACTTAAAAATCCTAACATCCACCCTGATGTTATAAAAAAAGCGTTAGCTGCATCACCAGAAGATTATGCAAGCTCTATTGCTAGCAACAAAAACTTACCTTCTTCAATAACAGAACATATGGAAAGCATAGCTAGAGGCAAAAAAGGGCTAGAAAACTTTATTGATAACTCTGTAGATATTAAAAGTAGCGTACCAGAACGTAATAAGTTGCGCAATAACGCAAAATCTTATAATGGCAATATTGAAAAAGCACTCAGAAGCAAACTTAATAAAGACTTTGCAAATGATGTTTTTGACCCATACAAACTGGCGTCGCTTGGCGATGGTGCATTTAATAAAAATAAACCTATCCAATCGTACAAGATAAATAATACTAACGATACCAACAACGCATACTCAATAGATGATATGGCAGATACTTCTAGCAAATTTAGCAATAGCATACCAGCTGATAGTAATATAAGTAGTGCGCCATTATTAGTAGCAGATAATATTATTGACAATGTTATCAACACATTATTGCCATCACTAACAGGCACTAGCGGTGGTAGCAATAGCGGTAGTAGTGGAAGTGGCACAAGTGGTGGTGGTGGCGGTACAAGCGGTGGTTTATCTGGCGATGGTGGCGGAGTAGATAGTTCAAAACCAGATTTGAGCTTAGGCGGTAGCGGTGCAGGTGTTGCAACTGTTGCTGTTGGCACACCTACAAACTTTAATTTTAGCGCACCACCACAAAATATTGCTGATACAGAAGTTTCTGACTGGATATTTAAAAATGCATGTGATAACATAGATACATTAACAAATATAATGTAAAAACGGTAAATTATGGCAAAAGCACACAATAGCACAGACTTTAAACAACTTGTTAAAATTATGCTTAGAAAGATGGGGCTTGAACTGCTTGAAAGTAGGCTACACTATGGCACAGATAAGCCAGATGTTGTTGCGATTTATCTTGATAAACGTAAATATTATATTATTGAAGTCGTATCTGAAGAGTGTTTAGGCGAAAATTCACCACGCTTGAATATGCATGGCTTACTAGAAAAATATCGCACATATTGCAAAGAGCTTTTTCATGATAACTATAATAATGCAGCACTGCTAGCGACTGTTGTTTGCGATTTAGTTTCGTCTGTAGAGGCGTTTCCGTACAAAACATTGCACGGCTATAAACTTAATACAATGACAATGTATGCAGCGATAGCAATACCAAATAAATACTTAGAAGATTTAAAATATGTCTTAAAATACTTAAATATTGAGCATGGTTCGCTAGATGTGCTAGAGCATTTCACATTAGTATTAATATCAAAAGATGACTCTGCAAAACTCACCGAAAAACGTCGCTTTATGAAGTTTTTGCTAGATAATAAGTAGCTTATATCAAATCTTCCGTTTTATATTCGTTATAACCTTCGTAATTATAGCTAGCGTCAATACCTTTGATATATATTTCTCTATCGTTTATCTTATCTGTCAATGCATTTTTAAGTAGATATTTGATTTCAATATCTTTCACAGGGCTACGCTCCATCGCAAGCAGATAGTCGTTCTTATCAACCATGCTCCAATCAACAACCATAGATAAATTTGATTTCAATATCATATCAAGCCATATCCTTGTAGCCCTACCGTTGCCCTCACGAAATGGATGAGCAACATTCATTTCAACATATTTTTCAATAATTTCATCAAAAGTAGATTGTGGCATTTTATCAATATTCTCAAGTGATACATGAAGATACATTAATGGTGCAAAACGGAAATTAACTTTTGCGATATTAACCGTACGGATTGTACCTGCAAAGTCGTAAATCTCCTCAAAAAGATACTTGTGTATGCTTGCTAAAGTGTTAAACGTGCCTACTTCTAGTTTGTTGAGTACGCCATTTTCAAATAATATTACAGCTTTCTTTTTACTCGTTCTCTCTTCAAATTTGTTGTCCATTCTCAATAACTAGCTTTATTATGATGCACAATAATTGCTGATGTTGTATATTCTGGTATCATTTCATAAACTTCGCTAATAGATACGCCAATATTATCTGCCGATAGTAGTTTTGCTATTACATCGTTATACTCAATATCTGGCGCTAAAGGATAGCCAAAACTATATCTTCTGCCCCTGTTTGTATCAATATTTAGTTCACGTCTGATTTTTGCATGCATATATTCTGCAAGCGCCTCTGTAAGCTCAGTCAACAAGCCATGCGTCATATAGTAGTCTTTAAAATTACCAGCATCAAACAAGCTTTTACAATATGATGCACACTTATCGCCAAGCGTAACAATTTGTATAGGTAGTACATCAAAACTATCTTCATCACCTATAAAATAATCTGCAATAGTATTATGTGGTGGTGCTTTACGTTTTGGGAAATTAAACACGCATTTTGTGTATTCGCTATTATCGCTAAAAACTTCTAACGAATTACGTTTACGTCTAACATTGAAGTAGCCGTAAATTACTTTTGCATCAACAACATTTTCGTTAGTAATGCTTTCACGTAGCGCTTTTAGTTCTGGCTCTACAACTTTTTTTATCATCATGTCGTATTCATCACGCTTATCATCTTTTGGTTTATAGCCCCAAGCGTTGTTAAATAGTGATTTTTTATCTAAATACTTAAAAATATCATTTATGTTAATGTTGCTAATTTTTCTTATACCATCAAATGGTTTAACGGGAATATTATTTTCACGCTCGATAGGATTGCTATCTTCACTAAACACTATATCAATTTCAGCCATTTTTTTAACCTCTCGCACTTTAGATGCTTGTTTGCTACCGCTCATAACTTTAATATTATCAAATGCATCCCTACAGTGATAAACTTTATCAGGCATTATAGGAACACAACTTTCTTCAACAAATTTGGAAGTTAAAGCAGCACCACCAAGCATAATTTTTATATTTGGTAATTCTTTTGCAATTTTTTCAATATTATCTTTCATAATTAGTGTAGATTTTACTAACAATCCACTCATACCGATAGCATCAGCATTTACTTCCTTTGCTTTTGCAATCATATCTTCCACAGGAACTTTTATACCTAAATTGTGGACTGCATAACCGTTGTTAGACATCATAATATCAACTAAATTCTTTCCAATATCGTGTACGTCACCAGCAACAGTAGCAAGCACTATTTTACCATTAGAGCTACCACCTTTCTTTTGCAACATAGGCTCGATGATAGAAACAGCGGCTTTCATCGCCTCCGCAGATTGTAAAACGAACGGTAGTAACATTTTACCTTCGCCAAACAAATCGCCAACGTGTTGCATAGCTGGGAAAAGAATATCGTTAATAACATCATCTGGCTTGATAGTTTTTACAACTTCGTTAATAAGTTCGTTCAACTCTGACTTATCGCCTTTAACTATTTTTTGGTATAGCGCCTCATTTGGCGTTAAATTTGAAACATCTACTTGAGCATTACTGCTACCTTCAAAGTTTTCAAAATGCTCTATAAACTCTGATAAAGCGTTATCTTTGTTGTATATAAGGTTCATACAAGCATCAATATCTTTACTATCAAGTGATGATACGCTAGTAAGTTTAGATGCATGAACTATTGCAGTATCAAGCCCAGCTTTAACAGCCTCAGCTAAGAAAACAGAGTTAAGCACTGGCCTAGATTTAGCAGACAAACCAAAAGATATATTACTAACACCTAATACAGTTTTTGCACCTTTCAAGTTTTCTTTAATCAACTTAATAGCATCAATAGTTTCTATAGCTGCATTTTTAAGTGTTTCATCGCCAGAACCTATAGAAAACGTAAGCGTATCAAATATTAAATCCTCTGGTGCAAACTTATAATCATTTACCCAAACATCATATATTCGTTTAGCGATTTCATATTTGCTATCAGCTGTTTGCGCCATACCTTTTTCATCAATAGTTAGTGCCACAACACAAGCTGGATGTGATTTTACATCGTTCAATATTTTATGAAGTTTATCGCCACCGTCCTCAAAGTTTATCGAGTTTATTATCGGTTTTCCAGCATACCTTTCAAGTGACGCTTTTATACTATTGACGTCTGTAGAGTCAATAACGATAGGCGCACGCAATGCAGTATTAAGCAATGGTACAATTTCGATATAATCATCTAACTCATTACGCCCAGCATACGCTGTAGATAAGTCAATAAAGTGTGCGCCTTCATCTTCTTGCGCTTTACATATAGCGACTACTTTATCTAAATCATGTGCAAGTAGCACTTCACGAAACGCTTTTGAACCAGTAGCGTTTGCACGTTCGCCAATTAACGCTGGCGCCGGCTCTTGTATTAATGGCGTAGATGTGTACATACTAGACGCTTCGCCGTTATATATATAGTTGTTATTATTAGCTTTTTTAGTAAGGTTAAGTGACTTTAGTGCCTCTATATGCGTAACATTTGTGCCACAACAGCCACCAATGAACGATACGCTATATTTATCTACAATATTGCCAACAATCTTAGCAAAGTCTTGTGCATCCATTGGATAAAAAGTTTTGCCATCAACAGTTTCTGGCATACCAGCGTTTGCAGATAAGTATATATTACCGTTCCATATTTCAGCCAATTTACTTATTGGTTGTTCCATAAAATCTGGACCAAATGCACAGTTAAACCCTAACGCAATTATAGGTGCATGGCGGAATAAGGTTGCAACAGCAGATATATCAGAACCTGTAAGCAACGAGCCATTTTCTTCAATAGTGACAGATACAATTATTGGTAGCTCTTTATTTGCTTTTTTTGCGACATCAACACTAGCATTAAGTGCTGCTTTAATTTGCAATAAGTCTTGGCAAGTTTCGATATTAACCATATCAATATCGTTAATAACACACTCAACTTGTTCGTAATATTGGCTGTATAAATCGTTATATGTGGTATGCCCAAGTGTTGCAAGTTTTGTACCCGGTCCAACCGATAATGATATAAAAGCATTATCAATCCCGTTACTTGCACGCTTTGCAATTTCGACAGCTTTTTTGTTAATTTCTACTACTTTATCTTGCAATCCATATTCCGCAAGTACAGAAGATATTGCACCAAATGTGTTTGTAACAGCAACATTTGCACCTGCGATAAAGTAATCTTTATGGATTTTTTCTATAATTTCAGGTGCAACAAGGTTTAAGTATTCGTTACAACCGTTTTTATCGCCCCATATTTTGTTATCTATATCGACACTCTGGATAGCAGTACCCATAGCACCATCAAATATAAGTATATTATCTTTAATAAATTCTTTTAACATTTTTCACCATATTTCTTTATTATGCACAAACTCTAACATATATAAAGAATTATATCAACGCAAAATCGTGGCATATAACATAGTTTTGAAATTTTAGACGTTAAAAAAGGGGCTTACGCCCCATATATTTAGATATTCATTTCTGATTGCCACAAACCGTGGATATTGCAGTAACTAACTGCGATTAATTTACCTGGCTTAGTAGCTTTAATTTTAAAAACGCCAACTGCTTCAGTAAATAGTGGGCCTTCGTTTGCACCTGCTGCAGATTCGCCATGTGCAGTAAACTCGATTTTGCCAGCTTGTCTAGCCATGCTTTCGCCTTCTGCAACATAGAATAGTGAAATATAGTTAATAAAATGCTCCGTAGTATTTGGATGCGCAATTTCTTTACCAACAGTAACACCAACAGTGATAAAATCACCCTCTTTGTTTACAATATCCATAACAGGTACATGTTTTTCTGATTTGAAATCAGCCGTTTTAATTAAGTTATCTAACATTTTTACTTCCTCCTTAAGTGTATCTTTATCGTTATACTAATATAGTATTTTTAATTAATACTATATTTATCCGATTTAATCAAGTAAAATTTACGTCCTATTATTATATAACAGTAATTTCAAATATTGCAATATAAATATATTGCATGTTAAAAAAAGCCACTAGTTGTTATCTAGTGGCTTTGTATTGTTACTTTAATTCTTATCAATCAAACTATTTTGATTTTGGAGCACCTTTAAGTATCTCACCTAACATTTCATTTTCAGGATATTTTTTGAAGTTTTCTACGAATTGGTTTGCAAGGCTTTGTCTTGCTGCTTCATATTCTTGTTCGTTCGCCCAACCTTTAACTGGATTTAATATCTCTGGGTTAGCGCCCGGGATAGCGTTAGGAATATCAAAGCCAAACACTGGACATGCATGGTAGCCACCAGCATCAACTTTACCTTCTAAAATAGCATCAATAATTGCACGTGTATCTTTAATAGAAAAACGCTTACCAACGCCATGCTTACCGCCAAATAAACCTGTGTTTACTAGGTATGCGTTAGAACCGTTAGCTTTCATTTTTTCAGCTAAAATTTTAGCATATACGAATGGGTGGAAAACCATGAAAGGCTCGCCAAAACATGTAGAAAATACTGCTGTTGGATCTGTAACGCCTTTTTCTGTACCAGCAACTTTTGCAGTATAGCCAGAAATAAAGTGATACATAGCTTGGTTTAAATCAAGCTTTGCAACAGGAGGTAATACGCCAAACGCATCGTACGTTAAGAATATAATATTTTTAGGGTGTCCACCTTTGTTATCTTTAGATGTACGTGGCATTTGAGTTAATGGGTATGATGAACGAGTGTTTTCAGTAAACTCGTCGCTATCTAAATCAATCTCTCTAGTGATAGGGTCAAAAACAACGTTTTCTAATATTGTGCCAAAGCTACTTGTTGTTTCGTAAATATCTGGCTCCATCTCTTTAGATAAGTTGATAACCTTTGCATAGCAACCGCCCTCAACATTGAAGATACCTTTATCGTTCCAGCCATGCTCGTCATCGCCAATTAAGTAGCGTTTTGGGTCAGATGATAGTGTAGTTTTACCAGTACCAGATAAACCAAAGAAAAGTGCTGTGTCGCCTTCTTCGCCAATGTTTGCAGAACAGTGCATAGACATCATATTTTGCTTTGGTAATGTATAGTTCATAACTGTGAATACAGATTTTTTCATTTCACCAGCATACCAAGTGCCACCGATTAATACAACTTTCTTAGCAAAGTTTAACATGATAACTGTGCTAGTACGTGTACCATCAATTGCTGGGTCTGCTTGGAAGTTTGGTAAGTAAATAACAGTAAAGTCTTCTTTAAAGCCTTTAAGTTTAGCTAAGTCTTGCTCACAAATAAACATGTTTCTTGCAAACATATTGTGCCATGCAAATTCGCCAACAACACGGATATTTAAACGACAGCTTTCATCTGCACCAGCGTATAATTATTGAACAAATAACTCTTTGACATCGCAATAGTTCATCATTCTGTCATATAGTTTATTGAATTGTTCTTCAGATG
>CAYJIW010000082.1:0-7806 GCA_964370335.1 uncultured Deferribacteraceae bacterium | reverse complement strand
CCTCTATACCTTTTTTCCAGTCATACGTAGACATTTTGTTTGCTTCACGACCAGAAAGCACCCAGCCTTCAAGCCCTTCTGTCATAACCAAAATATTAACATATCCCGCTTCTTTAGCCCTAAGAGCTATTCTGCTAGGAGCAACGTCTGCAACACTAACACCATATACTACCATAGTGTCTTCCTTACCGTAAGGTAACAATGCTAGTCCCTCAATGCTATCAATAAAGAACGCATCTGGTATAAATCCTATATCGTTACGTACGTTTTCGGCATTGATGTCTAAAAACGGTACACCTTTCTCTTTAAGCTCTGCAGCGGTTGATAAGCTGATAGGCATAACACCTTCGATAACGCCTATATCACCTTCACCACCACCAGCGAACGAGTATGTTGCAAATGGTAAAAGTAAGCACACCATGACTACATATCTTATAATAATCATTCGCAAAGACATATTTCTCTCCTATGTAGCGTATGCACCTAGCAGTATTACATAGATGCATACTAATAATTCTTGATTACTTTCTTTTTACCTTGCCCTTAACGATGCCTTGAGCTAGTTCAAGGTGAACTAATGCTTGGTCAACTAAATCAATAGTGTATTTAGGACCATGAACGCCCCAAGAACCGTCTTTTTCAATCAAGTCCATAGTAGATTGTATCTCTTTTGCTAACATTAATACTTCAGATTTTGCTGAAATAGATAATCTAGAATTAGCAACTAAGCCAGTATTAATGTCTTTTAAACCTTCAGTTAGCTTCGCAAGACCTTCTTTTACAGGTGTTTGCCATTCCATGACATCATCGTAAATAGTTTCTTGGTCGCTATAGTGTAAATTTTCTGGCAATGTCGACTGGAATGGACTATGGCAACCAGTGCCACCAGGACCCATTAAGTTAACATCACTATAACTCGTTCTACCACAACTCCACATTAAGTCTAAGTAGAACTTGCCATCGTCATCACGATCAATAGTCCAACCTTTAACTTTATTAGGATCACGCTCTTTACCAGCTGGTGGGTTAAGCGTTTTTGCTGTTTTATCAACTTTAATTCGCCAGATATGAGAAGCACGCACGTTATCGAAACCGCCTGCATCTGGGTTTTGGATAGCTGCAAAGTTTTCACAACTAGCTATGTTAGGCATGTGACAACCAGAACATTCGGTTTTGCCATGTATCCCACCGGATTTAAAGAAACTTTCTTGTGTTTCGTGACAATCTTCACAATCTTTTTTCAAGCCTGTTAATGTATAACCGTCTTTCCAATCGTTTTTAGTAACTTCATGCGGATCGTGACAAGTTGCACATCTCATACCTTTATCGTAGTGTTCTGAGCTGAACATTTGTGAACCCTCAGTACCACAAGACGGACATGATGACTTAAAGTAAGCATTAAATTGTTTACGTGGATTTTTTTCTGCATCAGCAGCGCTGAAAGAAAAACGTTGGTGACAACGCTCACAGTTTGAAGGCATACCAGCACCACGTGCACCATAAAGGTGAGCACCTGCACCGTGACACTCTTCACAAGTGATACCTTTTGAAATAGTGTGTTTTTCAAGCTCTTCTTTGTTACCTAAAGCAGCCATAAATTCTTCTTTAGATTCAAAATCAAATTTCCAACTGTGACAAGTTTCACAGTATGATGAACCCGGTTGAAACATTAATGTTTCTCTGTTAGTAGAGCCATAAGAGTTCACACCCCATACGTTTGAACCACTTTTACCAAAGGCTTCCATTGTTGTTGGAAAACCAGGATAAACTTCTGCAATCTGTTTTGCTAATTCAGGTGTTAGCGATTCTGCCCAAAATCTTGAAAATTGGTTACCACCGGCTACTACCCTACCTGTACCATCTGATAAGTTACCATCTTCAACGTGATAAGTACCACGAACTAACCACTTATCAATAAAGCCATATTTTGTTCTTGGCGTACCAATAATAAATACTACATCTTCAGAATTGATACCTTTTGGCAATATAGATGCCTCAGGCGATGCAGGATATATCCCTTTTTTCAAGTCGTTATTAACTTCTTCCATTTCGCTAGTGAAACGAACAACTTTACTATGACGAGAACGCTCCCACGCAGTATATTGTGCTGGGTGACATTCGCCACATTTTTCTGGACCAACAAAGTTGTTTGGAAAGTCTAACATAGACTCCATAGCAAGTCTGTATGTAACAGCTGTTTGATCAAGAGCTTTTGTTCCTTTCCACTCTTTATATGCAGTAGCGTTACCAAACTCGATAAACTCCTCTTGCCTGTCACTAATTTTGATTTTCCCTACAACTCTGCCATCTGCTTCATATTTGAAGATTGGATGGTTTTTAAATAACCAGTTGTAAAAATCCTTTTCTTGCTCAACAGAGTCAGTAAGTGTTCTGACACCGTTATCCATAGCAACTTCAGGATACTTATCTTCTAGCTTACGTGATTGAGCGTCACTAGTAGAAACTGTGACAACAATAGCAAAAGCAACAAAAGATAGTAAAAGCACAGTACTTCTTGCAATATTACTCATAATATTTCCTCCCCTCCATAACATTAGTATAAACATTAGATATAACTTGAATATATTGTTGTTATTACAACAAATCACCACCCCCCCTGATGAAGCGATGCATTCAACTATTATTTAATCATAACATTTATTACTTATATAAATTATTATTTATTTAACATTATGTCAAGGTAAATATGCTTAAAAAAATATAGTGAAATAGAACATTGTTACATTTATTAGTGAGCGTACACTTTTACATTAAAAAACATCAAAATAACTATTAAATAATGATTTTAATGAGGTAAAAGCCCATTTTTTTGATGTAAAAAATTAAAAAATAATTTACCATATTTCAATTATCATCTCAATACTTCAACGATAATCGAACTAATTAAGGCAAAAAATAAAACAATTCTTCAAGAATATTTGAAATGAAATTGATAAAAATAAAACAACACTTTATTTGTCTTATTTAAAAGTATTGTTAGTATTAATAATTTTTAGAAGATTGAAGCCGAACAGCTCACCTTGCTCTCTGATATTATCAGGCAAAATGTCGTTCATAGTGTTGAATGCATTAATATAATTGTTATCTTTATCATTAAGTGATACTGCCACCCATGCATAACCAAAGGCTTTTACATATTCTGCCTCAACACGCTCGCCATTATTATAATGTATAATTGCTAAGCTGTATATTGCATCTACATTGCCTTGCTCTGCTGCTTGAACGAAGTATTCCATAGCCTTTTTAGTATCTTGTTTAACACCTAAACCCTTTTCGTATAAATAGCCTAAACTGTACTGACCAACATCGCTATGTTGTTTTAAAGATTTTTCGTAATACTTTGCAGCTAATTTATAATCTTGCTCTACACCTTCGCCAAGCTCATACATTATAGCTATGCTTATGATAGCATCTAAGTAATCATCATCTGCTAATGACTTATATATTTTTGCAGCTTCGTTCAAGTTTACATCAACACCATAACCAAATTCGTGCATAACAGCGACATTATATAATGCATCACTGTTACCTTTTTCGCCAGATTGCATAAAATAGTTAAATGCTTTCACATAGTCTTGCTCTACTTCTATTCCGTTATAATATATGATGCCAAGTTCATACAACGCTAACGCATTACCTTGCATTGATGATTTCTCAAGATATTCCATACCTTTAACATGATTTTTTTCTAGCCCGTTTTGACCATAATAGTATGCCCGCCCTACTTTTTGTTGCGCATTACTATCGCCACTTTCTGCAAGATTAATATCGTTATCATTAATGACTACTTCTATAACTTCTTGAGGCTTCTGAGTTCTTTTGCCAGCATTGCTACCTGATTGCATAATAGTATAAAAAGCAACACCTAAACCTAGAAACAAAACGAGAACGATAACGACTGTCTTAAAATTATTCATAATAACCCCAATAGTTTAATAGCATTAATTAGTTTAGCATATTTCTTGTTTAATATTATTATTAAATAGATAGTAGCTCTTTTGGTAGTGTTGGCATTGCGCCTTTCTGCCCACATACAAATGCGGATACTGCAACAGCACGTGCATGGGCATCACGCATACTTTCGCCACATAAAATAGATGAAATAAATGCAGCTGTAAAAGAGTCGCCAGCGCCAACAGTATCTGCAACATTTACAGTTGGTGTTGCAACATATGACACATCGTTATTGCTATAAACATAACTGCCAGTTGCACCGCACGTAAGCACCAACATTATTAGATTAAATTTACCCATCAAAACTTTACACACACTATCCATATCATCTTCTGAATAGTTGAACATTTGATTTAGCAAAACCAGTTCTTCATCATTAATTTTTAATATATTGCATTTATTTAATGATTCAATCAGCACTTCTTTTGTATAAAATGATTGACGTAAGTTTATATCAAATATTTTATACGTATTTTCCGTTTCTGGCATATCTTCTAAAAACTTATGGATAGTGTTTCTTGATACATCATTACGCTGTGCAAGTGAACCAAAGCACACAACACTCGTATTTTTTGCTATTTCAGCAATCTCTTGTGTATATGGAATATTATCCCAAGCTACATTTTCTTTTATCTCATATACTGGCACGCCATTTGCATCAAGCTCTACACCAACTACACCTGTTTCAAACTGCACGCTTTCGACAATGTATTGCAAGCCATTTTTGTCAAAATTATCAAGTAGTTCAACGCCTAGTTCGTCACTGCCTATTGCGCTTATAACTTTAGAGTTAAGCCCAAACTGTGATACGTGGTATGCAAAATTTGCAGGTGCACCACCAATCTCTTTACCAGCTGGCAACATATCCCATAGTGCCTCACCAATACCGACTATATATCTGTTATCCATTTAGTTTTATTAACTCCTATTCTTTTATGCGTGATTTTACGACTGCATAGTATAGCACAACTGCTTCACAAATAATAACTATACCCCATGTCCATTGCCACGAACCGACGCTGTCTGCCATAACACCTTGTAGTAGTGGAAAAATTGCTCCACCAAACACACCCATCATAAAAACGCCAGATGCTTTTGAAGTATATTCCTTTAACCCAATTACTGATAGTGAAAATGTCGCACTCCACATTACTGAGTGGCATAACCCAACAGAAATTAAGATCCATGGATTTTGTAGAATAATTGCAACACTTGTCAAAACAATAGCCAAGATAGCAACAACTGTTAGCTGTACACGTGCTGAAATATGCCCCATAAAGCTCGATAATATACGCCCAACCATTAATCCGCCCCAATAAAGCGTTGCAAGAAGTGCCGGGATACCCAGTTCTACACCTGATATTATTAAATTTTCATTACCAAAAAAGCTTAACTTATGCCCATTTTCGATAAGCTCGATAGCGTAAAGATTGATATTAACACCAATAGCAACCTCTGCACCCACATAAAAGAAAATAGCAATAACGCCCCACTTTAAGTGGCTAAACGACCAGATACTACGTTCTAGCTTTTCATTACTAAATGTGCCATCAATATTAGGCAGCCTAAGTTGGTAAGTAACTATAGATATGATAATAATAAATATCGTCATAATTGTGAGTGGCATAATTAATTGATTAGCTTTTACATCAACCATTGTAACGCCTGAAAACATAACTGCTGTAACGAAAAATGGCGCGATAGTCGTACCGATTGAATTTATAGCACATACGATATTCATACGTTGTACTGGCTGTGTATTTGGCAGTTTATAAGCATTTATGTATGGATTGATAACAACTTGAGATATAGCAGCAGATGTACCCATAAGGAAAGAACCAAACAAAAATATAAAGTAGCCTAGTGGAACGTAATCGCTACCGATATTAACGCCAACACTAGCAAAATTAGTAGCAAATAGCGATGCAAGCAAGTAAAAGAATAAACCACCCACCATAAACATCAACGCACGCATGATTGTAACTTTATAGCCATGCTTGTTTATCCACTTACCGCCAGATGGACTATTTAATAAATAACCCAAAAAGAAAAAGAACGGGATAAGCGTCGTCAATGTATTTCGTAAAGTATCAGCACCAGATAGAAATGCTACACGTAGCGGAGCTTGAAACTGACCATTAACCGTTGTTAAAAAACCAACTATAAAGTATATAAACGTCAACAACACAAAAGGCGCTAAGCCATAATTTTCTTGTTGCTCTGTATTCATTAGATTATGCTCTCTAAAACTGTCATCGCACCTTGCGCTTTAATTTTATCAGCCATAGATACATACAATTTTACAAAATCTGGATAATTATCCATACAGACATCTGCAAATGGCAAAGCTTTCAAAAACAATGTAGCATCGTCACTTGATAACTTTTCAGAATCTGCATCAGTTAGGCATGGTTCAAATATATCAAATAAATCACCGTTATCATCTGTTTTATACTTTAAATAATGGCGATACGCTGCAATTAAGTAAGCAACCCTATCCATTTTATAGCCTGCTTTCAACATCTCTTTTGCGATAGGCATAACGTACACTTGAAACTTTGAAATGCCATCACCGCATAAACGTGAAACTTGGTCACTTACTGTTGAGTTTGCAAAACGCTCTATAAGCGTCTTTTTATATAATTCTAGATCTGTATTTTTAGGTGCAGGGACGTGAGGTGTAACATCAATATCCATAAAATCTTTCACGAATTTAATAATACGCTCATCACGCATTGCTAAATCAACTTTACGATAGCCACCTAAAAACGCTGGATATGACAACAGCGAATGAGAAGCGTTTAATAATGACAATTTCATCTTTTCGTAAGGCACAACATCATCTGTAAACTCCACACCAACATTTTGCCATGCAGGTCGCCCAGCAGCAAAATTATCCTCTATAACCCATTGAATATAATCCTCGCAATATACAGGCGCTTGGTCTGGCTTATCTAATGTTTTATTTATACGTTCAACATCAGCAGGTGTAGTAGCAGGAGTAATCCTATCCACCATACTATTTGGAAAAGTTACGTTACTATCAACCCATTTTGCTAGTTGGCTATCTTGTTGGTTAAAGAATGTCATAAAAACATCTTTGCATACATCTCCATTATATTGTAGGTTATCGCATGTTAGTATAGTTAATGCACCACCACCATTTGCAATACGGCGGCGTAGCCCTTCTGCTACAATGCCGAATACGCTCTTTGGCGATGCTGGATTTTTCAAATCATTTTTTACGGTTTCTGTATCTAGGTTGTAGCCACCTTCAGTAATCGTCAATGATATAATACGTATATTTGAATCTGCAACTTTATTTATTATTAATTCAAGTTCTTCGCAACTCCAAAATAACTCTACTAATGAACCTATCCACTCAACATAATTGTTTCCATCACGGCCGCAAACTGTTAATGAATATTCACTTTGTTGTGATTTTAGCTTACGATATAATGTTTCATCTTGTGGCATAATCATTGCGCCACATATACCCCAATCACTATCTATACCTGTATTTAAAACAGCATTTGTATAACTTTGTAGGTGAGCACGATGAAAATTCCCAACACCAAAGTGTAAAATACCTGATTTTATAGTACTACGGTCATAATTAAATGTTTTAAACTCCATAATGCACCCCACCAATAATATTATTCTGCATAATGACACAACAAATAGAAAAATGCAAATATATTTACATAAAACAACGTTATATTTTGCAATGATGGTATTTTGACAAACAAAAAAGCCTACAGCTAATGATTAGCTATAGGCTTTTATTATATGCCCCTGACGCGATTCGAACACGTGGCCTGCGGATTAGGA
>CAYJIW010000081.1:0-7822 GCA_964370335.1 uncultured Deferribacteraceae bacterium | reverse complement strand
TTCACGGTGTATTATTATCGAACGCTGGCGACGGAGATAACGCCATAGTTAAGTTTGATGCGTATGCTGGGTCTACTTTTGCCATTTCGTTCAAAATTTTACCAGCTACTGATGGTGTCATACGTCTAAATAGTGCAACTGTTTGGTCTAACTCAGTTTTTACGAGTATTGCAGCTGCTGATTTAGCTTTTGATGCTTGGTATATTTTTGCTAACTTATCAAGTTCTTCGTCTTGCTTGATAGCAAGTTCGTCTAGTTTTTTTGTAACTTCATCACGCATAGCTACAATATTTTCTTCCCTAGATTTCAGGTCACTTTCTAGTGCATTCAGCCTAATTTCACGTGCATTTAAGTCGGCTTCTTTAGTGTTTAGTTCACGCTCTTTTTCTTTCAACGTGTTTAGTAATGTAGTTGTATCTGCAAGGCTAGCAGGGTTAGTATCATATAGTAAAATTGAATTTTGTGCATATGCAACAGAGATTATTGTAGCACAAAGTGTTAGTATTATTGATATTTTTTTCATAGCAACCTCTTATAGTTTATTTTCGTCCCTATGTTTAGTAACATTGATTTCGTCTATATCACGTGCTTCTTTTTTATCCATATATTTTACGTATTCAAGCAAGTGTTTTTCTTTTAGTTTCTGCATAATTTTTAAATCTGCTAGAGCTTTCCTAACGATAAGTTTTTGTTGTTCAATTACTTTTTGTAGTTCTTGACGTTTAATAGCTGTTTGCAGATATTCTTTTTCTTTTACTTTAATATATTTATCATACATTTCTGCAAAAGACAACATGCCATTACTCGTATCATTTGTACGTTCTTGTTGTTTTAACAGAATTTCTTCTTCTATCTCGTTCATCTGTTTTACAAGCAATTCATCAGCATTATTCAACTCCGCTAGCTTCATTTTTTCTTGATCTAGCACTCTATCACGATAGTCTAAAACTTTTTCAAGTTTAAACTCTTTCTTCATTATCCATTACCAATAATATTTGACATCAGCTTGAGTGTATCTTCCATTGTAAAACTTTCTGTCATTTCTTGTTTTAAGAATGTGTTTATCAAACCTATTTTAACGATTGCTTCGTCAATACTAGGGTTGCTACCTTTCGTATATGCACCAATGTTTATTAAATCCTCTGCTTCTTGGTATGTTGCTATCCAGTTACGAAGTTTGCCTGCCATTGCTCTATGTTCGGCAGTTGCTACTTCTGTCATAAGCCTAGATGAACTTGTCATAACGCTAATAGCAGGGAAATGGTTTTTTGCACCAAGCTGTCTATCAAGCACTATATGACCATCAATAATAGAGCGTACAGTATCTGCAACTGGGTCGTTCATATCGTCACCCTCAACAAGTACAGTATATAATCCAGTAATAGAACCTTCGCCAGCATGTGTTCCAGCACGCTCTAATAGTTTTGGCAACAACCCAAATACTGATGGTGTATAGCCTTTTGCAGTAGGCGGTTCGCCAACTGTAAGCCCTATTTCACGCTGTGCCATTGCAAAACGAGTAACACTATCCATCATAAACATTACATCGTTGCCTTTATCTCTAAAGTATTCTGCAATAGTTGTAGCTACCGATGCACCAAACCGTCTAACTAAAGCCGATTGGTCACTTGTAGCAACAATAATTACACTACGTTTTAGACCTTCTTCGCCTAAATCTCGCTCAATAAATTCTCTAACTTCTCTGCCACGCTCACCTATTAATGCAATTACGTTTACGTTAGCATTAGTATTACGTGCTATCATACCTAGCAAAACACTTTTACCAACGCCACTACCAGCAAATATACCGACACGCTGTCCGCTACCTGTCGTTAGTAAACCATCTATTGCTTTTATACCTGTGGTGATTGGTGTTTTAATAACCCTACGTTCAAGTGCAGCTGGTGGTTTACCATTAGGCGAACGCAACTCATAGTTTGTAATTTCGCCTTTACCATCAATAGGGTTACCAAACCCATCAAGCACTCTGCCAAGTAGGCTTTCGCTAACCTTTACCAAACTACCACTATCATCATTTATGACTGGGCTACCCGGAGCAATGCCTTCACTATCGGCATACGGCATTAAAATAACACGTTCGTCTTTAAAGCCGATAACTTCAGCTGGTACTTGCCTGCCATCTATCGTGCCTATAGTGCAACGGCTACCGATACTGACAAGTGGTCCATCTGCCTCAACAACTAAACCTACAATTTTAGTAGCTTTACCTTGTAATAATATTTTTGGTTCGTGGCGTATTGATTTTAATAACTGTAGGTTATTCATTGTTACCATTAGATTTATTATTTTCAAATACTGTATTTATTTGGATAGCAAGTTCTTTTATTAACTCATCAGGGTTAAGGTTGACATCGCCAATGTTTGATGTAATACGTACGCTACCTTTTACAAGTGCTGTATCTGTCGATACAACGTGATCTGGGAACGCATTTTTTACTACTTCTATATCTTCTGGATTAACTGCAAATGAAACATCTTTCAACCCAACAAGTTTAGACATATGTTTTTTTATAAGCCCTATGACAAATTCATCGTTGAGTTTACGTTCTTCACCGATGATGCTTTCAACAAAGCCTAATACTATACCACCAAGGTTGCTATCAAAATCGTTGATAGTTTCTTCAAGTCGGTTAAGTGTAGCAATAGAAGTATTATTAAATTCGTCTAGCTTAGCCATGTAGTCATCTTTACTAGCTTCATATGCTGTATTGCAATCAGTTTTTGCAACTTCATATCCTTCGTCATAGCCAGCTTTTTTAGCTTCTTCTAGCTTTGCTGGCTCGCTTTCAACAAGTGCATTATGTTCAACGGATAATTTATCAAACTGTTCTTGTAGTTCGGTAAGTTTGGCTTCAAGTTCATGATTATTAGTTTCAGCTAAAGCAATTTTTGATTCATAATCTTTAACTATTTCTTCATCTATAGGCTTAGTTTCAACAGAATCAGCACCAAATATTTTTTGTGGGTATTCTTGTTCGTTTTCAAGTGCGTCGCTAAAGTTTGGACTTTCTTCAAACTCGAACTTGCTAGAGCCGTCCCATGTTTCAACAGCTTCAACTTCTATATCTTCTTCTGCCTTAGCAAGCCTTCTTGAAGGGGGTAAATAGTCATCATCAGTAATGATGTCCTCTGGAATAGGTATAGCTTCTGGATTTTCATCTTCTGCGGCTGTGAATGTATCTTGAACAGAATGTTCTTCTTCTGCAACAAAAGATTTTAAATCGTAATCTTCTTGCCCAAGCTCAGATGCTGCAAACTCGATCAAGTCAATACTTTCAGTTTCAGTAGTAAAGTTTTTTAACACTTTAGATGCCATAAGTATCCCTTTTATATTAAGTTAAAGCCTGTCTTAATGACAGGCGTATTACAAAATATTATATTAAATAAATTGTTCTTCTTCGCTACCGCCGATACTGATAACGCCTTCTTCGTCAAGCTCTCTAACAATTGCAACGATCTCATGTTGAGCTTTTTCAACGTCTTTAAGTCTAACAGGACCCATGTAGTCCATTTCTTCTTGTATTGTTTCAACTGCACGTTTAGACATATTTTCAAAGAATTTACGTTTAGTTTCTTCATCGGCGCCTTTAAGTGCAAATGTAAGAACTTTTTTGTCTGCCTTTTTAAGAATTTCTTGTATAGCAGCAGTACCAAGCAACCTGATATCGTCGAATACGAACATCATATCTCTAATCTTCGCAACAAGTTCTGGCGAATCTTTTTCTAGTCTATCAAGTGTAGTTTTACTAGCTACCCTATCCATACGGTTAAAAATTTCTGCAACAGATTTTACGCCACCAACTTCAACATTGTATGATGATAGTGCTTCAAATCTTTCTTCAAGAACTTTCGACAATGTTTTAACAACAGATGGCGAAATATCTTGCAAGTTAGCAATACGGACAGCAACCTCTGCTTTAAGGTCTTCTGGTAGTTGTGCCATAGACTCCGCAGCATGTGATGGGTCAAGGTGGGCAAGTATTAGTGCAATAGTTTGCGGATGCTCATTTAAAATAAACTTAGCTAATTGCTTAGGGTCAATTTTTGTAAGGAACTCGAAGCCCGAAGATTGCTCAAGCATTTTAGTAAGTCTATCAATAATTTTCCTTGCACGCTCTGGTCCAAGTGATTTAATAAGAACTGATTTAGCATACTCTAAGCCACCTTTTGAGATGAACTTTTTAGCAAGCATAATGTTGTAAAATTCTTCAACAACTTCATCAATTTGCTCTGGCGGTACAACACGTGTAAGCGCAATAGATTTAGATAATTCTGCAACTTCTTCATCATCAAGGAACGCCATGATTTTTGATGATACTTCTTCACCAAGTGCAACCATTAGTATTGCTGCTTTTTTAACGCCTTGTTCAGATTCTTTCCCAGCTATCTGGGCAACTTTTGCGGATACGTCTTCTTTAGCCACGATTAACTACCTTTTATGAGTGATTTAACGAGGTTTGCAATCATTTCTGGATCCTCGTTAGCTTGTTCTTCAATTTTCTTCAACATAACTTTTGATTTTATCGCCTCAACATCTATCGGCGTAGATTCATCAAGTTCTGCTTCAATTTCACGTTCTAGCTCGTCAATAGTTTTAGGGAAACCACTATCGCCACCGACATTAAGCTCAAAATTTGTCATTTGTGCATCTATTGCAGACTCGCCTAATAATTCATCATCAATTTCTTTCGAGCGGTCAAGACGCTTAAGTATTGGTCGCATAATGAGCAAGTAAAACAGGATTAAAATAATAACTGCACTTGCGTATTTCATTGACATGCTAATAAGTTCCATAGTTTTTTCTCTCTGTGTAATGGCATTACCCAATGTATCATTAGTGGTATCAAAAGATATATTTGAAACGTCTAGCACATCGCCTCTGCCCGGGTCAATACCTACCGCACCAGCTATTGTGCCACGTAATTTTTGCATATCATCTTCAGTTCTAGCAACCCTAGTTGATACAAGTTTGCCTTCTTGGTCTTGCATTTCAACTTTGTCATCAACAACTACTGCAACTGCAAGACGTTTTAAAACACCAGCAGTACGTTCTTCTCTAGTAGTAGTTTTATTTATTTCAAAGTTTTGTATTTCTTGTGTTTTGCTATATTCGCTAATAATTCCATCAACTAATATATCTGGTTCTGCAAGGTTAGATTCAACACCCGGTATGCCAGATGGTCCTTTACCAGTATTTCTAGAGTTAATTTCTGTTAAGTTTTGCGAGCGAACAACACCAGTATCACCAAACTCCTCACGCAAGACTTCTTGTTTATTATAATCAAGTTCTACACTAACCTTAACAACAAATTTACCATCGCCTAAAACTGGTGATAATACATTTCTTAATCCAGTTTCGATACGCTTTTCTTCAGATTTTTGCTGATCGAATTGTGTTTGTGTAAGAAGTAGTGGTTGGTTTTCTTCAGTTAAAAAGTCACTCAATAAGTTACCATTAGTATCGACAATTTGTACCGCTTCAGGTGTAAGCCCTTTAACTGATGACGCCACTAGATGAGCTATAGAACGTATATTATCAGGTGTCATTGTAGCACCCGGCATAATTTTTAGTACAACAGAAGCTTTTGCAACTTCGTCAGTATCTTCGACAAATAGTCGTTCTTTTGGTATAGTAATTAAAACTTTTGCTTCTGCAACTTCATCAAGTGCAGCTATTGTGTTTGATAGTTCGCCTTGTAATGCGCGTTGAAAGTTGACATTTTGGGCAAACTCGGTCATGCCAAGTTTAGTTTCGTCAAACAGTTCAAAGCCTGTAGTTTGTGTACGAGGTAACCCTTCTGCTGCTAATGCCATCCTAGCGTTGTAAACATTATCGTTTAAAACTTCAACCGCATTGCCAGTAACTTTATATTGGATAGATTTTGCTTGTAGACTATCAGTGATTTCTTTAACATCTGTTTCTGCCATATCTGCATAAAGTGTACGATATGCTGGCTTGTTAGCCCAGATGATTAACACCACTATAGATGAAAATACCGCTACAGTAGCAGCAACGATCGAAACACGTTGCAACATAGTAAGCCTTGACCAAACGTCCATGAATTGTGTTGTTAAGCTACGCACTGCCATAGGTTTTAAAACCTCCAAATAAGTGTAACGTGTACATATCTAATACAAAACAATATTATAATAAATACCACATCTATCATAATATATACTTTTCACAGCTACAATACAAGCATTTTATACATTTTTTTTAAGAATTTCAAAGGTTTTCGCAACTATTAGGAAAAAAATTCCTGTTTCACGCAGCTATGAAGAGCGGGCAATGTGATATTTTTATATTTATAGAGTCGACAACAACCGTGTACAAGCTGTACAGATTATACACGGAAGCCTGTCTACATCTGGGTTTTAATAACTTCTTCGTATGCTGCTAACAATTTGTTACGCACTTCTTGCATCATTTTTAGTGATGTATCAGCTTTTCTCAGCGCTATCATTGTATCGTGTAGGTCTGTTGCCTCCCCATTCAATGCTTGACTAACTGCAGTATTTGCTTGATGTTGTGCATCATCGACGTTGTTAATAGCATTTTTTAATATATCAGAAAAACTTGCGCCATCAATGCTTGCGTTATTGTTACTGCTGCTAGCATCTGTTTGCGAAGCGTCTAATACATTAGGAATAAAGAAATTAACGTTCTTAATGTCTGACATAATGCACCTCCTATTAATATTATTATACACCCAAAAGAAAAATTTACAATCTTTAATTTAGTACAAGCAAAAATCTTGCCAAGTTCAACTAGGAAATTTATGCCCTACCAATTCCTAATGCGGCATTAGCCATTTGTTTTGCGCTTGTTAGTACAGTAATATTAGCTTCATAAGCCCTTGCTGCTTCAAGCAAATTCACCATTTCTTCAACTGGCGAAATGTTTGGCATAGCAACGTAGCCTTCTTCGTTAGCTTGCGGATGCGTTGGATCATACTGTAATCTAGGGGGTTTCGTGTCTTCATATATCCTATCGACCTTTACACCACCAGCATGCTCGCCTTGTAAAACTTGTTTAAATATAACATTTTTCTTTTTGTAAGGCCCACCGTCTTCTGTAATTGTAGTGTTTGCGTTTGCCATGTTAGATGACAATACACTCATCCTAATGCGTTGTGCAGATAATCCCGTAGCTGCAACATCTAATACTTGGAAAAAGCTCATATCATATCTCCTTAACTACCAGTCATTTATTGTGTTTTAGTAATATCAACCAAGCCAGTAAACTTTCTACCAACTAAATCTGTAAACAGTTGGTATCTAATATCTGTATCTGCCAGCTGGCTCATTTCAAAGTCCATATTAACGTCGTTACCATCAGTACGAGTAGATGGGTTGTTTTGGAAGCGTACCATTGTACGTGGATCAAGTCCATCATCAGCGTTAATCGACATATGTTTCGCATGTGTACGAGTTAATTCTAGCTGGTCATAATTTCCGCCTTCAAAGTATTCTGCCATAACTTCACTAAATACAAGCTTAGTACTTTTGTACATTGGCGTGTCACCATTAGCGACGTTCCTTGATATACCGTTTCTTTTAGTAGATAGAGTTTCTAATGCAAACCCCATATCATTTACTCTACTTTTGTCAAATAATCCAACCATATCGCACCTCTTGCAAAGATAGAAGCAAATTACATGCCAAATATGTTCTGGCGATAACATAGTAATCGCTTTTTTAGCTTACGCTACATAATGGTTTTTGCATTATTTACGTATTAATATCTAGTGCATTTGTATACTTCGTATTTACTTTTTGTAGCAAAAAGTAACAAAAACGT
>CAYJIW010000080.1:0-7842 GCA_964370335.1 uncultured Deferribacteraceae bacterium | reverse complement strand
AGCAGAACAACGCAGTAGTGCCATTTAGAGTACAAAGAATAAAAAGCGATTATTAAGTTATCGCCAGAACTTCCACTATTCCAATAAATTATAAAATATGATATAGTCACAAAATCAACATGGAGGTTATTACCGTGATACAAAACGATTATGTTGATTTATTTGAAGAAAATTTCTCGTTTTGGAAACATCTTTCAAATCAAGAAAAAATACTGCTGAGCAATAATACAACCGTTAAACAATATACTAAAGGTAGCTGTGTGCATAATGGCAACGATGACTGTATAGGCATATTGTTAGTTAAAAGCGGTCAACTTCGTACATATATTTTATCTGAAAACGGGCGAGACGTTACGCTATTCCGTATGTTTAAAGGTGATATTTGTATATTATCTGCATCTTGTATTATAGAATTAATTACGTTTGATGTCGTCATAGATACTGAAGAAGACACAGAGCTGATATTAATAAACGCATCTGTTTTTAACCGACTGATACAAAGCAACGTGTACGTTGAAAATTTTGCCTACAAGCTAGCCGTTACTAGATTTTCCGACGTTATGTGGACTATGGAACAAATATTATTTATGGGGGCAGATAAAAGGCTAGCAATATTTTTATGGGATGAAATTAGTAAAAATAAAAATGATGAAATAAAACTTACTCATGAACAAATTGCAAGATTTATAGGCAGTGCTAGAGAAGTTGTTTCTCGTATGCTGAAATACTTTGCGCTTGAAGATATTGTTGAAATATCACGAGGTAGTATAAAAATTATAGATAAAGCAAAACTTAGAAGCTTAACATAATAAAAATGCTCCACCATAATATAATAGTGGAGCAACAATATATAATTATTTGCTTTGCATACTATGCCTTGCGATTGGCAAAAAGTAAGCTACAGCAATAAAAAGTCCACCTACAAGAAGTAACCCTTCAAAACCAAATGGGAATACTGACGGATACTTTTCTGAAATGTGGAATAGCGTCAAGCTACCTAAGTTCATAGCTTTATAAAGCCCTGCATCAACCCAAAAACCATATGTCATTGAGAAAAATAATGCACCTAAAAGTCCGCCGATAACAGCACTAGCTGCTTTTTGACCACCACCGCTACCAGATGCGGCAACACATGTGCCGGGACAAGTTCCTATCGTGCCAAAGCCGATACCAAACAATAAACCACCGATAATTACACCTAAATGCGTGCCTTTTATACTTAAATGGCCGATATTAAACCAACCTAATAAACCGAAAATTGATAATAATACACTTGCAAAACCTATACCAAATACAATGATTTTCATTAATGATAAATCTTGTAACCTAAGCATAGATACTAATGTTTTTGGTGATGTTGCGCCAGCTAAATATAAAGCGTAACCAAATAATAAACCTAATATTACTGCTAGAACGATATACATAATTAGCTCCTCCTTTGTGATAGTTTGCCTACAATCATTGCCGTAGGGATAGCTACTGCAAATACAGAAGCTGCAAAAATATAGCCACTGATACTGCCTTGCATCATGCCACTCATCATGTGTCCACTTGTGCAACCGCCAGCCATTCTTGCGCCGTATAACAATATAAAACCACCTAAAAATGGTAATAAGTAAAGACTTAAAGCAGATTGTTTTACTGGCGCTACATTAGATACATTTTGGTTTGTAGTGCCTTGAGTTTTACGCCTGTTACTGCTAACCCTATAAGCGATATAGGCGCCAACAGGTATTAAGAGTACGAATATAAAATCGTAATTAAGCGGTTGTTGGATTGCTTTTGCGAGTTTTCCGTCGCTTTTTTCATAGTATGCGTTTGTGCTACTATAGCCATTTTTACTACTAGCATCTTTCACTATCACATTGTTGTCTAGTGCGCTGTGAAATATGCCTGATAATACTGAAAATTGTGTTGAAACACCAATTGGTTTTACTAATAAAACCGCTAAGAAAAATACTGTTCCTAGCATTAAAGCTTTGAAAATCCATGAATTGCTTTTCAAAATACACCTCCATATTAAATATCATTAATATGAATACATTTATACGTAATGATTTTCCGTGACTAAGTCACATATAGATAAAATATTAAATTTTTTAAAATATAGCTTGACCGTTACAAGATTATTTTTATAATAGATAACTTGTAGTTTGATATAATCAAAACTATATTATTTCTTGAGGTTTATAGTTATGTCTAAGGGTTTTTATCTTGGTAACGAGCTTATCGCATACGCCGCAAAAATTGCTGGTGCATCTAGTGCATATGCATATCCCGGTACGCCATCTAGCGAAATTTTGGCAGCGTTCCAACAATATGCGCCTGAAAAGTATTCTCAATGGGCTTTAAACGAAAAGTTAGCGCTTGAACTATCTGCCGCAGCTGCTATATCTGGTTCATACTCGCTTTGCTGTATGAAACAAGTTGGACTTAATGTCGCTGCTGATCCATTATTTTCGGTTGCATACACTGGTGTATCAGGTGCTTTGGTTATCGTATCTGCCGATGACCCGGGACCACATAGCTCGCAAACTGAACAAGATAGCAGAATGTATGCATACTCTGCAAAAATACCTGTATTCGATTTAAGCACACCAGAGGATGCGTTCAACCTTACATTAAAAGCGTTTGAAGTATCTAAAAAGTATTCTGTACCTGTGCTTGTTCGCCCTGTTATGCGTGTTTGTCACTCGAGGCGATCGTTTGAACTACCAACAGAAGTAAACGATATTGAAGAAACAAAATTTGTTAAAGATACTGGCAGATGGGCTGCTACACCAAAATTTAGGGCAGAGCTACACAGAAAACTTATAGCTAAACTAGAAAATATCGCAGAAGAAAATAAGCCAACAATTAATAAGAAAAATAAATATGCAATTATAGCAACAGGTTATCCATATTCTGCTGCTAATGATGTTAAGTATATGTTTGAAGGCAAAGCTGATTTAATAAAAATTGATATGCCGTTCCCAATATCGCAAGATTTTATTGCAGAAATAGAAAAAAGTTACGAAAAAATATTAGTGCTTGAAGAAACATTCCCGTTGTTAGAAAACGCTTTTGTAGATGGCACAAAAGTTTATGGTAAACGCAACAATACAGTTATATCTGCTGGTGAGTTTACTATTGATGAATGTATCCGCTCTATATCCATTTTCTTAGGTGAAGATATTGGCGAAACAGAAGCATACTCTAGTAGTAACATAAAGCCACCTGCAAAACCAAGATTATGCGCAGGCTGTGGGCATAGGCCAGCTTTTTATGCTATCCGCCGTGCTGCACCTCGTGGGATATACGCTGGTGACATTGGTTGCTATACACTAGGCACTAACTTAAACGCTGTTGATACGTGTATATGTATGGGAGCGTCTATCACATTTGCTGAAAGCCTTAAGCGTGAAAATCCTGATAGAGCAGTTATTTGTACTATTGGTGATTCTACATTTTTTCATACAGGCATACCAGCGTTGATTAATGCTAAATTATACGATGCACCTATTGTTGTTGCGTTACTCGATAATACGACTACTGCTATGACAGGCTTCCAACCTGTGCCACATGAGATGGGCAAAATATCTATCGAAGGTGTTTTGCAAGGCCTTAATATTGGTTTCGTCAAAAGCATTAACCCATACGAAGTTAAAAACTCTACTGCATTGCTAAAAGAAGCTATCGCATATGCAGAGGAACATAAAACACCAGCTGTTGTTATACTAAAGCAACCATGTATCACAAAAACTAAAGAACGTGCTGAAAAAATTGTCGAAATAACCGATAAATGTACAGTATGTGGCATATGTTATGAAGTTTTTGAATGTCCTGCGTTATCAGAAGTTGATGGCAAAGTTGTTGTTGATGATGTTGCATGTATTGGTTGTATGGCGTGTATTGAGGTTTGCCCTTGTAACGCTATAAAGGAGTGTGATTAATATGCAAGCAATAATTTGTGGACTTGGTGGGCAAGGCGTTATAACTATTAACGCAATGATTGGGACACTCGCAACTATGCTAGGGCATAGCGTTACATCTGCTGAAACTCATGGTATGGCTATGCGTGGTGGTAGTGTTTATACATCATTAAAAGTTGGCGACGACTTATGCCCAACGGTTGCTGTAGGCTCTGCTGATGTTATCGTTAGCACTAATATTGAAGAAACTAAACGTAACTTAAAATATCTAAAACATGGCGGAATAATTATAACTGAAGGCAAGTTAGACGAAGATATTTCTTGTAAAGTTATAACTATTGACGCAAGGGATATTGCTATATCAAACTTTGGTGGTGCAGTACACGCTGGTACTATATTATTTGGTGCATTATTAAAAGAGTTTAATGACTTATTCCCAAAAGATAAATCTATCGAGATATTAAAAATAAATAAAAAGATAAATATTGATGCTGTATTATACGGCTTAGATAACTAGGAGTATGCCATAATGAACATTAAAGACACTCAAAAAAGTAAACTTGAAAATACGTTATGGCGTATTAAGAAGTATAATCCAGAATACGCAAAAGCGTTCAGCTTACCAGATAAAATTGAAACTTATGAACAACTTGCGACGCTACCTTTCTTAACGAAAGATATGTTGCGTATGGGGTATCCGTTCGGTTATTTTTGTGCTGAGAAAAAAGAGATTTCACGTATGCACATGTCTAGTGGTACTACAGGCACACCTATTGTAAACCCAATGACTAAAAACGATGTTTCTAACTGGGGCGATATTGTATCTAGATGTATGTCAACAGTCGGTATGACTAGTGAAGATGTTATACAAATTACGCCATCATTTGGATTATTTAATGGTGGGTTTGGATTCCATTATGGTGCAGAAAAGTTAGGCTCGTTTATTGTGCCAGCAAGTGCTGGGCGTAGCAGTTTACAGCTTAAACTAATGCGTGATATGGGTGTAACTGTGTTAGGTGCGATTGCATCTTATCCGTTGAGGCTTCTAGAAATAGCGAAAGCAAAAGAATTTGACTTTAGCGAAACAAACTTGCGACTAGGTATTTTTGGGGCAGAAGTGTGGAGCTCTGAAATGCGTGAACGTATAGAAACATCTATGGGAATAAAAGCGTTTGACATAGTAGGCATGACAGAAGCTGGCGGTGTTGGCATGGGTATAGATTGCCCATATAATACTGGCATACATATTTGGGACGATTATCTTGTTGAAATTATAGACCCTAAAACTATGCAACCATTGCCAGACGGTGAAGAAGGCGAACTTGTAATCACTACACTAAATAGGGAAGGGCTACCATTAATTAGGTATAGAACGAGTGATATAACTGCTATTGTTGGCAGAGATAAATGCCTTTGCGGACATGAAACAGTGCGTATTGCAAAAATAAAAGGGCGTACTGATGATATGCTTAAATTAAAAGGCGTAAATTTTTATCCTACACAAGTTGAATCGTTGTTGTTGAATTTTCCTGAAGTTTCTGATAATTATTTAATAGTGCTTGAAGATGATAACGGTAAAAATGCGATTACTGTTATGGTTGAAAGCGACTCGAAAGATAAAGAAAACTTATGTAAACAAATTGCTGATACTATCCATGATATGCTCGCTTTTAGAGCAGTTGTTGAGCTTGTACCGATAGGTACACTTGAACGTAAAGACGGTAAAGCAAAACGTGTTATAGATAAAAGATAAAAAAGGAGATTTTTATTATGAAAAAGTTACTAATTATGATTACTGTGCTAATGATGACAGCTACAACTGCACTAGCACAATCGAAAGCACCAGTTAAAGTGATGATGGAAACATCTATGGGCAATATCGAGCTTGAACTATACCCAGATAAAGCACCTAAAACTGTTGAAAATTTTGTTAAATATGCTAACCAAGGCTACTACAACAATTTAATTTTTCACCGTGTTATTAATGGCTTTATGATACAAGGTGGCGGTATGGACGTTAATATGAAGCAAAAAGCAACACAAGCGCCAATAGCTATCGAGTCTAGCAACGGATTAAAAAATGAAAGAGGCACTATTGCTATGGCACGTACAAACGATCCAAATTCAGCAACTAGCCAATTCTTTATCAACCATAAAGATAACCCTTTCTTAAACTATAAAGCGCCAACTGCACAAGGCTATGGTTATGCTGTTTTCGGTAAAGTTACACAAGGGCTTGATGTAGTTGATAAAATCGCTGTAGTTAAAACTGCAAACAAAATGGGGCATGGCGATGTGCCAACAACTCCTGTTTATATTAAATCTGTAAAGGTTATAAAATAATGAGCGAAAAGAAAGAAACTAAAAAAACTACTACAAAAAAAACGACAACTAAAAAGACTACTACAAAAAAGACTGTAGCTAAGAAAACTGCTACAAAGAAGACAACTACAACTAAAAAGCCAGCTACTAAAAAAGTTAGCAACCCTGTAGCGTTGATTAAAACAAACCTTGGCGAAATAGAAATAGAGTTATACCCAAAAGAAGCGCCAATAACTGTTCAAAACTTTTTAGATTATGTTGAGGCAAAACATTATGATGGCTTAATTTTTCACCGTGTTATAAAGGATTTTATGATACAAGGTGGCGGTTTTGATGATGCTTTTGAAGAACGTGCAGATAAAAAAGCACCTATCAAGAACGAAGCAAATAATGGCTTAAAAAATGATAGAGGTACGATTGCTATGGCACGTACTAATGACCCACATTCAGCAACTAGCCAATTTTTTATCAACCATAAAGATAATGGCTTTTTGAACTTTACATCAGAAGATGTACGTGGTTGGGGTTATGCAGTATTTGGTAAGGTTATCAAAGGGCTTGATGTTGTTGATGCAATAGCAACTGTTCCTACTGGTAACTACATGTATTATCAAGACGTGCCAACAAATATAGTCATGATAGAAAGTATTGTTATAAAATAGAAATATTAAATATATATTTTTTTTTTGCGGAGCGTCCCTCCGCTTTTTTATTGTATTATTTACGTTTTATTAAACTGTCCATTAAAATATATGCATGTCTGTCATATATACACCGTATATTATGCTTGCATTTTAGTAAAAAAGTAGATAGTATCTATAATCGACAAATATATGAAATATCGTTTTATAAAAGTAGAATTTTCGTTTAGTGATCTTGAATATATTTGTAGATATATAATCTGTATTTTTTGATATTAATAGACGAAGGAGGGTGTCTATGAGAATTATTTTGGCATTATTAATGGTGTCACTAATGAGTATTTCTGCGTATGCGTTTGAAAGCTCAGCTTACACTACACCAGATAGCTGGAGTAAGCATATTACTGCTAACGGTGTACGTGCATCAACAAATGGCTTAGATATCGGTAACGGTACTCTAAAGCTTGGCTTAACTACTCGTGGTTATTTTAACTTGTACGATGGTGACAGCAATAACAACATTTATCAGTATTTTAGGGCAAGATTATCTGGTACAGAAGTTGGTAATGGTTACATCTCTGCAAACCTTAATGTTAGGGGTGCATGGAACGGTACTGCTAATCCACTGACGAAAAACGCTAGAGAAAACTATGTTTATTACCCATTTTATGATTCACTGGACCTAGAAGAATGGCAAACTAGTGATTTATCACTTAGATTATATCAAGCAAATATTGCACTAGAAGAAATTATCCCATGGACAGATATATATTTAGGAAGAATATATCTTGACACATTAAACGATTATAAAGTTGATGGTGGTAAAGTTGCAGTTGCTCCAATAGAGTATTTGCAAGTTGGTGCTTATTATGGCTTACCTGTTAGTTACTATAGCAATTTAGAAACACAAGTAGTCGGTGGTTTTATTAATGTGCCTATATCTGCTTCTAGTACAAAAGTACGTGCAG
>CAYJIW010000079.1:2377-7875 GCA_964370335.1 uncultured Deferribacteraceae bacterium | reverse complement strand
AATGTTATCTTTCCAAAAAATAGATAATGATAATATAACAAATGTTGTAGTAAGTAACCACAATACTTCCCACATTCGCCAACCAACCAGTTGCGATTTTATATATTTAGTCATATGTTTATCTAATCCATATGTAAGTTGTTTATTACTGCCTTTGTTGAGTTATAACGGTTTAATGTATAAAAATGTAGCCCAGCAACATCGTTTTTAATCAAATCTTGGCATTGGTCAGATGCAAACTCGATACCAACACTTGTTACGTAGTCGTTATCCTTACCCTCTATCGTACTTAGCAACGCTTTTGGCAACGTCGCATTACACATGTTTGTAAACTTTATCACTTGCGAAGCGTTTACAACAGGCATTATACCAGCGACTATCGGCACGTGTATTTTTGCTTTATCACACATATCACGGAAGCGATAAAACTTCTCGTTATCAAAAAATAATTGAGTAACGATAAACTCTACACCGTTATCAATTTTCATTTTTAAATGTTCAATATCATTTGCCATTGTGCTAGCTTCTGGGTGCTTTTCTGGATAGCCTGCACCACCTATACAAAAGCCACCAAACTGTTTAACGTAGCTAGCCATATCTGATGCGTATGCAAAATCTCTACTATTAGGGAAATTTTCAACACCATCAGGTATATCGCCACGTAACGCAAGCACGTTTTCTATACCATTATCCCTAAGTTGCGATAAAATACTTGATAGTTTTTCACGAGAAAAACCAACGCATGTTAAGTGCATCATAGTTTCGTAGTTTGCTACTTCTTTAATTTTATTAATCCATTCAAGCGTTTTATCGGCTAACTGCCCACCTGCACCAAAAGTTACTGAGGCAAAATCTGCCTTTTCATCTTTCAAGCTATCTATAGTTTCAAACAATACAGCTTCAAGCTCTGTGCTTTTAGGCGGAAAGAACTCGAACGATATTGTATGTTTTTTTTGCTTCAATATTTCAGAAATTTTCATTTTTACTCCATTAATGTAATTTACATTCTTGACCTTTGTTTAAGTTTATGTAATTGTAAATAATTAAATGATTATTAAAGGTTGTCAAGTGATAAAATTATATACTCTCATTTTCTTCATATTTATTACATTTTTAATTTTTGTAAATACGGTGTGCTTTATTTCTAACAAAAGTGTCAGTTATCTACTTAATCCATACTATCTTGGCGATAGAGCTGTAGCGACATATACACTTATAAAAACTATCGTATTTGAAACAGGCGTCACTCTCAAGAAAACTCAACCACAAGATATTGATAACGCTATTAATAACGCTATAAATATGTATAACATTAGCTCTGATACCCTCTATGCAATAATAAATACGGACAACGAGTTTAGAATTAGTCGAAATGGTGGCATGGGAATATTTAACCTTACACATGAACAATATATCACTACGCCATATAGTCATGATTATCAATACGATAAAAATACCGCTATGCGTATGTTTGGCACAGAAGATGTATTCAATAGCCCTTTTTCAGCTATTACGCAAGTATATGCTTTTGCATACCTAGTTAGGCAACTTATGGATACAGGATTTACAGAAAATGAAGCTGTGGCGCAAATCATACTGGCAGGCTCTACACCGCACGAACTAGAGCTTAAAGCAACCAATTTATATGAAAAATACTTATCTGTAGCCCACAATGACATCTAACTTAGTAATATTTATCCCTACAGAAAAAGAACTTAAAGCGATACTTGGCATTACTAAAGGTGCAACGTATAGAGGTATCGACATTATCGTATCTGGCATTGGTAAAACTAATACCGCTATCAACACAACTAAATACTTTATGAACAGCACAAAAGAAAATGCTCTGATGATAGGTATTTGCGGTTCTTATCATGGCAAGGCAAATGTTGGTGATGTAGTGACAATCAAGCATGATTACTTTGTTGATGAAGCAAGCCTTGACGATATGAATACACTTACAACTATACATGAAAAAGGGCATAATATTGCCAATAATAACTGTGCAACATTCAATACTATTGACGGCTTTACGATATGCGACAGCAATACAGTCTCATTTATTCCGTGTATAGATAGCATAAGTAACTTATATCAAAAGAAAACTAATGCACATGTTGAAAACATGGAAGGTGCAGCATTTGGTGTTGCAACAAGTGGTTTTAACATAAATGCTTATCAGCTTAGGGCTGTTTCAAACTATTGTGGCGATAGAGATAATCAAGCATGGGATATAAAAAAAGCATGCAAAAATCTAAAACAAGCCATTGATAATATCATTGATAGAGGGTATTTATAAAAGGTAACTAGGCAATAAGTTTTAATTACCTAGCTACCAATTTGTTATGCGTTTTTATGCTTAATTTTACATTCCATATTTGGTATCAACTCTTTTAGTACGACAAACACTTTAAACGCAGTATTGTCACTATCAAAAATAAGCTTATGGCTCTCATCATTTGTATGTAATGTGATAATAAACTTTCTAAATCCATAACCAGCATGAACGGATGAATTAACATCAAAGCCCTCTATTTCATAGCAATCTATATCTTCATAACGCAATGTTTTGCGCCATAATCCAAACATTATTGGATATGATATTTTTTTATTTTCGTTATTTATGCGGTATCCAAAAAGTGAATTTATAAACGCCCACACAACAAGGATAATAGCAACTGAAAATAGTGATAATCCTTCTTTCATATCAGTTGTTGAACTAGCAGTTGCTAAATAGATCATCACTAAAAATATTGGTGCCATTACAAAAAAAGATATTAAGTTACTTAAATCAAACACGCTTTTCTTCATGATTTTCCTCCTGTTCCCACGAAAATGGTTCAAACTTGTCATCTGGGTTATCAGATTTCCAACTAGGTTTACGCATCATGTAAATAATCATTGGGATTGCAACGCCTATAACGTTACCAACTATCAGCAATGTTATCCATGTAGATGGTTTACCTACAGAGATTTGGCTTGGCGGTAAAAATCCAAAAAAGAAAGCCGTCAACGATGCTATCATGCCTAAACCGCCTATCAACCACATGCCAAAAGTACCACCAAACACTTTAAATGCACGCTCTACATTTGGTCTAGTGAAGCGTAGTTTAATAAATGTTGCAAACAATAGCATATACATTATTAAGTACAGCGTAACTGTCAACGCTGTTAATATCTGATAAGCTGCTTGTACAGATGGCAACACAACAAATAATACTGCTAGTATAGTTACGATAACTGCTTGTAATATTAATATGTTAATTTGTACACCATGCTTATTTACTTTTTGTAGCACTGGTGGCAGATAGCCCGCTTTACCAACCGCAAGTAAACCTTTACTTGGTCCTGCAATCCATGTAGATACTTGCCCAAACACACCAAACGCTAAAAAAGCTGCAATTATGCTACCAAAAAACTCTAAGTGGAATACTTTAAATACATCATCATATGCGACTAACAAACTTTGTGTTAAGTTAATTTCTTTAGCTGGAATAATCACTCCTATCGCCAATGTACCAAGCACAAAAAGTACAACAGTTATCAATGCAGATAGCAATATCGCTTTTGGATAATTTTTTTGTGGATTATCAATCTCTGTAACGTGAACAGACGACATCTCCATACCAGCGTAGAATAAGAATATACTAACAGCTAAACTTAGGTTGTTTATATTAGTCAAGTTAGGTATCAACGAAGATGTATCTAGTGGCATTTGTGACGTATGCCCCGTAGCTATATATAAGCCGCCCATAAATATTATTACTGCACCCGGTATTAGTGTGCCGATGATGACGCCCCATTTACTAATTGCACCTGATAGCTTTACGCCAAAAAAGTTTAATATTGTAGCAAGCCAATAAACAATTAATACTATTGCTAGTGTGTACATTTTATTAGCTGATAGCTTTTCATCAAATGCTTGGTCCGTACCTATAAAAGCTAGCGATACCGCCGCAAATGTTAAAACTGTTGGGAACCAAATAGTATTTTGTATCCATTGTAAAAAGATAGCTACAAAACCAACCCTAGCACCAAACGCCTCGCCAACCCAACGGAATACACCACCCTTTTGACGCCAACCTGTACCAAGCTCCGCAGAAACAAGTGATACTGGTACTAAAAAACATGCAGCTGCAAATAAGTAGTAAAATATAGAAGATAGCCCATATTCTGCCTCAGCAGCTAAGCCACGTAAGCTAACAATAGCAGCGACATTAATCATAGCTAGCGTAAATACGCTAAGTTTTTTGTTATCCATGTTTTATCTCCTATGTATGTTTAAACGAGCCAGATTCAAGCTCTGTCATTGGGTTTACAACTGGGTGCTTATCAAAATGCTTTACAGCCATTTTAATATCTTGCACAAGTAACATTGCCATATCTTTAGTAAAGTTTTGTTTCACTAAAACACGTTGAATAACAATATTTTCTGCATTTGCTGGTAGAGAATATGCAGGAACTAGCCAGCCGCGAACACGCAACCTTTCTGCTAAATCATACAATGTAAACTTTGCATCATATCCATCTTTAAATCGCCATGCACAACCCGGAATACCGCCAACACCATTGTATAACATTGTAAATATGCCTATTTTTTCAACTTCTTGTGCTAAATACTGCCCTACCTCTGATGATGTAGTTTGGATTTTTGCATAACCTTCCCTACCTAGCCTAACAAAGTTATAGTATTGAGCGACAATTTGTCCGCCCGGCCTTGAAAAGTTTAATGCAAATGTCGGCATGTTACCGCCTAAATAGTTTACATCAAATATTAATTCTTCTGGTAAATCGCTCTTATCTCGCCACACAACCCAGCCAACGCCAACAGGCGCTAATCCAAACTTATGCCCAGATGCATTAATAGATTTTACTCTATTAATTCTAAAATCCCACTCGATATTGGTTTGATCAGGTATAAACGGAGCTAAAAAACCGCCACTAGCACCATCAACATGTATTGGGATATCAATACCATAATCGTTATGATATGTATCAAGCACTTCGGCTATGCCCTTAACATCTTCATATTGTAGTGTAAAAGTTAACCCAAGAGTTGGGACAACACCGATAGTGTTTTCATCAACATAGTTGACTACTTCGCTAGGTGTGATTGTATATTTATCTTTTTCCATAGGTATTTGCCTATGCTCAATATCCCAATATCTGCAAAACTTTTCCCAACATACTTGCACAGCACCAGTAACAAGGTTAGGTTTATCAATAGGTTTGCCAGCAGCTTTTTGTCTTTTACGCCAGTTCCAAAGTAGAGCAAGACCACCAAGCATAGCAGCTTCTGATGAGCCAACTGTTGATGTACCAAGTGTTTCGCTGGCATCTGGCGAGTGCCACAAGTCCGCTAGGATATGGACACATCGCTCCTCTAGTGCTGCTGTTTGAGGGTATTCATCTTTATCAATCATGTTTTTAATCATACATTCGTCCATGAGTTTATGAAGCTCTGGTTCGCTCCATGTTTGCACGAATGTTGCAAGGTT
>CAYJIW010000079.1:0-2367 GCA_964370335.1 uncultured Deferribacteraceae bacterium | reverse complement strand
AGCTCACTTTTAACAGCAATGTATGCTTCATTTGCTTTTATTTCTTCTGTAGGTATGCGAAATTTTGGCATTGCTTCTGTAGCTTGTTCAGAGCCATAAACAGGGTCGTTTACATTATGCCTAATATTGAATTTTGAATGTAACATATTGATATAACCTCCATAGTCATTTAATACATAATATCAATTTGAAAATTAACATTACAAGAAAAATTTATGCTCTATGGAGATTATATTTGATTATTAGTACGATTTATTAGCTAACTTATATAAGTTATCAACGATAGTTAAAGGGTCTACATTTACAATATTTGCACCAACTGTTAGCACTGTAGAGTTTCCACCGTGAAAGTCGCTACCGCAAGATATTGCAAGATCATATTTCTTAGCTAGCTTGCAATAGTATGAGCATTTTTCTTGTAAATTGTTGCTAGAAAATGCTTCTATACCATCAAGTCCTTTATTTTTATACGCTTTTATTGTTACATCTAGGTTAAAGTCTGTTAAGTTTAATGTAGATGGGTGTGCTAGGATAGATATACCACCAGCAGATTTTATTGCACTGATTGCACGCTCAATAGTAACACGTTCTTTTTGTACATTTAGTATGCCATTACTGCCAAGATATTTATCAAATGCTTCTTGTCTAGTTGCCACAATACCGTTTCTTAGCATATATTTAGCAATATGTGGTCGCCCAAGTTGTGCATTAGTATCTTTTATTAAGTCGCTAAGCTTAATTTCACGTTTTAATAGTGTAGATAGCTTTTTAACCATGCTGTCATTACGATCTTTGCGATACTTTTTCACATCTTTTTCAAGTTGTTTTAATTCTTTATTATTTTTATCAACGAATAAACCAACAATGTGCAATTCTCCGCCCACGTTATCGACACTAAGCTCAATTCCTGCAATTTTATTTACTTTGCCTTCAGTAGCCATAAACTCATCTATGCCATCTGTTGTATCATGGTCTGTAAGTGCTAGGAATGAAACTTCCTCTTTATCTGCTTCAGCGACAAGCTCTGCTGGGGTGAATGTACCATCTGATGCAGTCGAGTGGCAGTGAAAATCTATTTTATAACTCATTATTTACTCCTAATTTATTATTGTACGGATTTATATTAATTACAAGCAATAACTAATAAATTTACTATAAAACTACTTGCTTTATCTAATCTATGGTAGTATAAAACAGTATGAAACCATCATTTGAAATGTTACTATTTATATTTTATAGAGTTTGCATTAACGTTATTGCGCTTGGGCTTGCTGGTGCAATGTTCAAGCATATTGAAGTGAATAGCTTTGCAGTTCTTGTTATTGCGGCCATAATATTGACAGCTTTAAACTTTTTAGTCAAGCCAATATTATTTTTAATATCATTACCAGTTGTGTTTTTAACTATGGGCATAGGTTATTTAGTATTGAACGCACTTATATTAATGTTAGTAACATTATTTGTAGACGGATACTATATAGATGGGTTTTGGACAGCGTTCGGCGCTGGTTTACTTATTAGCATTATCAACGTAGTTTTTGATTCATTCGCAAAAGTACGTATCCAACAAAGCTAGTTATTTACTTTAACTAGCCAGAAAAGTTTACAGATTTATGTGCAACGTTTTCTTGTGTAGTTGGCTGCTTCACTACTGATAAGCTTTCTTTTTCAACTATTTCTTTCCACGCATTTCTTAGTGGCATTAGTAGTTCGATAACCGATTCAACTTTATTTTTATCTTTATCACGGTTAGCTTCGATAAGTTGCCATATCATAAAATCGTACAATTTCATCAAGTTTTCAGATATTTCACCAGCGTCCATATTTAGTGTAGACATAAGTTCATACAAAATATTTTCAGCCCTGATGATATTGTTATTAGCATCTTGGATATTTTTATCATCAATGTTTTTAGATGCAATACGTAAAAATTTGATAGCACCTTCATAAAGTAATACCACAATTTTACCTTTCGTTGCACCTTCTACTTCTTGTTTTTGATAGTTAATATATGCGTTTTTTTGCATTTTATTTCCTCCATACTATTAAGCTGTTGTAGTAGAGCCACCACTTATATTAGTTAAGTATTGTACTTGTTGTTCCATAGCGGCAAATCTTGCCCACATAAGCTCAAGGTAAGCTTCTGCACGTGCTGTTTGTGTTTCTATTTCTTCTTGTAGCCTTGATATATTAGAGTCAATAGTACCATTAGTAGATGCTTTACTGCTAAGTGCAGATGTAACAGTTGTTTGGTCATCAAGAAAGCCACCAACTACCCTTGCCCAGCCTTCATATGCGACTGTGCCAGTAGTTATATCAGATATTTCTTGTATCGCAAAGAAGTCAAATACATCTTCAGCGTTATTA
>CAYJIW010000078.1:0-7905 GCA_964370335.1 uncultured Deferribacteraceae bacterium | reverse complement strand
TCTTTAAAGTAAAATATTTGTTCACTCATACTTAATTAGTCCACCTATAGTTAGAAGTAATCAATACTTCCACCCTCTATATATTTTATTGCACGTGCAGAGCTACCGCTCCTAGAGTATAATACATGATAATATGTATTTTCGTCATTAACATTTAATTCTATCTTAGCATAATATAATGTAGTCTTTACGTCAACAAAAGGCAAGATAGAACTGTAAACATCTTGCGCTACACCACCCATAGCTTGATAAATATCAGATACATTTTTAAATTCTTCATCTTCTCTAGCCGATATAATATCTGCTATATATGGCGTAAGTTCTGGCAAGATTGCAACGATAAGGTCTTCATCTGCCAAATTCATATTAATTTTATAATCTACGCCGCCTATTGATACATATTGCGACAGTTCTCTATAAATATTTGCAAACGATGGCACATACGCAAGCTCTGCCAATGTATCTATTGCGGCACCTTTCATGCTGTATGGACCGTTATTTTCGTCATACCTATCAACAGATGGATAACCACTACCAAGCCAGCTAAGTAGTTCATCTAGGTCGTAGTTATCTATTTCTAAATCACTCATTAATACATCAAACGCTTGCTCGTATCGTTCACGCTCGGTTTCATTATCGTTAGCAAGTGCGTTAATAGGGAACTTTGAGTTTAATGGCTTAACATATATTGTCAAAAACCCTTTTTCCACTGGTATCGGTATGGAAGTATTCCATATATCATTAACGCCATCGTAGTTTGCATCGTCGTATTTAAAAAGCAAGTCTACAGCTTCTGATACTGTCATAGCATAAATAGCACCTTGGTATTCCGTTTGCAATTTAACAACTGATGCGAATGAAGACATAGCACTTTCATGCAAATATAGCGCCGCTGTTGTACATACTGCAATAATAATTAATGCTGTAATTAATATTGCACCTTTGCGTTGTTTAAAAGCCATACTAAAATACCCTTGCAGCAAGCACTGTTACAACATTTTCGTTAATTGTCAAATGAATTTTCATCAAATTCGCATCAGATTTAACTTCATCATCATACTCTATGCCGTCATAAAACTCATATTCTAGCTCTGTAACATCTGGCACGATACGCATCTCCATATCAAACAGTAAATCAGTATTCGTTTCACGCCTAACAAACCAACCCTCATCGTCGATATAGTATTGAATTTCAACAGGCATAGACTTGTTAAACCGTAAACTATTTTGCGTACTAAACTTTAGTTTCTCAATATCACCGCTACTATCAATAGTGATAGCACCGCTATTAGTCATCCTAATATCTTTATTTATAAGCTTTGTTAACGCTTGGACAACGCCAACATTTTCGTTCCTTTCAAGGCTTTCTTCCCTAGAGCCAACAATAGATGAAAACATTGCAAATAACCCCAACGCAATAAGCGAAGATATTGCGGTTGCAATAAGAATTTCGAGTAATGTAAACCCTTTTTTCATAATTTATAGTTGCCCTGTTTCTTCATAATATACAAATACTGCTTCGGCATAATCTGTTTCAACAGTCATTTGCACTTCTTCCACACCCGGAATTGGTGTACTTTCTCTTTCAAATGTGTATCTAATTTCTATCCCGTCGTATTCTTCTTCGTCAGAATATACTTTTGATGGATAAGCCATCATCATAGTTAATCTATCGTATCCACGTTCAATAACGAACATTTTATCCTTTGCATATGCAGTAGTATCAAGCGACATTTGCAACAATGAATATACACCAAGCATACTGATACTAAGAACAGATAGCGTGATAAGAACTTCAAGTAATGTAAAACCATTTTTATAGTTGTTAATCTTCTTCATATTCGCCATATCTCGTTTTATTCATAATTGGTACTGACTCGATAGCTTGCTCGTTTTTAAAAATAACCATAAAGTAATCAACTAACCCATCTGGATATACTCTAACAGAATATTCTTCACCCATTGTTTCATAGCCATTTACTATTGCCTTTTGAACAGAGTCTACATCCGGTATAGTAACTCGTTCGCCATCGTGCGTTAAAATATTAGCAGAACCTTTAAACCCTGTAAAAGAAACTGGCATACCAAGCTCTATAGAGCGTTCATGATGCGTTTCAATCAATTCATCAAAAAAAGCAATCTTGCTATCAATACCGATAACTTCATCTACTATTTGTGGTGTAAACGTCATTAAGCCAATACCAAGTATCAGCAAAACAATCATCAACTCGAGCAAAGTAAATGCTTTTGAATACATAAAATTTCCTAAAAACGTGTTTATAAAAAAAGCACGAAAAAACTATTCCGTGCTAACAATTTCGCATATAGCTAATACTACTTAATTTCGTCAAGTCTAATATCAGCTTCGTAGTCTTCGCCACCTTCTTTACCATCAGCACCTAGTGATATTATTTCATAATCAAGGCCTTCTACTTCAGATGGTGAACGATAAATATAATCGTTGCCCCAAGGATCTTTTGGAACTTCATTTGCTTCAAGGTAGCCACCAGTACGCCAACCTTTTGGAATTGGATCAACGTCAGGCTCTTCAATAAGTGAAATGATGCCTTGTTCTGTAGTAGGAAATATACCAGTATCAATTTTGTAACGCTTGATAGCACTATCCATAACTAGCATATCATTTTGTGCCTTTGATACACGTGCATCATCTGTGTAGCTTAATACCCTAGGTCCCATGAATGTTGCAAGCAGACCAAGAATAACAAGCACAACGAGTAACTCAATAAGTGTAAAACCTTGTTTAAAACTTACTTTTTTGTTCATATCAACACCTTATATACATATTAGTCTAAAATATTATAGTTACACATTTCAATAAATACAAGTCAATATTGTATAAAAATGACAATTTTGTGCGCTTTATGTTCAAAAGTTTTTAAAATCTGGCTTGTTTGTGTCTATTTCTAGTAATGTTTTGTTGTAAGTCACTATCCGTGAATGTGAGTTGCTATCAACAACTAACAGCGTTATCATCATTGCAATGACGGTAATGCTTGTCGCTCTTAATATTGGTTTATCAAAAAACATAATAAATATTGCTGCAACAATTATGATTATAGGGATTGATTTATAAATTGTTCTTTCAGTTTGTATAATTGTTTTGTTGGTGCGCTCTATTTCAGAATTTACAAATTCAACTTTATTATTGTTGTATTGCTCTGCAAATAAGCTAATTCTGGAGTAGTTATTATATGTAAGCCCAACTCCAATGATGATAACTAAAATTCCACAAACTAAAGTTGGTATAACGTATGCTTTTGCAAGTTCAGATTTGCCAATTTGCCAAAATCCTATTGACGTTATCACAAATAATAACCCTACAAGTATAAAAAACTTAGATGAAAAAATTTCTGCCTTTGCCCATTGTGTCGCTATGCTTAAAATATCCATATTGTTTCTCCTGTTTATTACGTTAATGACATACTTATAGGGTATTTTATGTAAGGCTGTTTTGCAAGTTATTTTATGGATTGCTGTGCTACACATGTCAAGCAAATAGCGGCATAAAAAAAAGGACAGTTTTAAAACTGTCCTAAGAATTTTATTATTATAATAACATACTATCACGCGATTTATGAAGCCCTTTTCTATTCTGGCTGGGCGAACATAAAAAGCCGAATGATTATAAAATAGAATTATAATATATTTTGCTCTAGGACGAGGCGGCTTAAAAAACTGCGACAGGAGTGTCCACACAACGTACATGACTTAGCAGTTTTTTAAACAACAAAGTATTAGAGGAAAAGATATATAATTTTTTTTATTTCTTACCTAACCTTGTTTTCACCGTATATACTAACGAACTTGCAATACCAATAGATGAATATGTACCAACTATGATACCCACAAATAATGTAAACGCAAACCCACGTATAACTTCGCCACCAAAGATGTATAAGCTAACTACTGCTAGCAAAGTAGATATTGAAGTTAGTAATGTACGTGATAATGTTTGGTTGATACTGTTATTCATTATCACATTTAGTGGTAACTTAGCATCATCCCTCGATTTTTCACGTATTCTATCGAAAATAACGATTTTATCGTTTAGCGAGTAACCAACAACTGTTAATAATGCAGCTAATACTGTTAAATCAAAAGTTATACCAATAAGAATGATAGCACCTAATGTAATTATTATATCATGAACAAGGGCAACTATCGAGCATACTGCACTCCACAATTCAAACCTAACTGCAACGTATAGCAATATCCCAATTACAGCGTATAAAACTGCCATAAATGCTTGTTGTTTTAGGTTGCTACCAACTTGTGGTCCAACTTGTTCAACACGCTGTATAACAACTTCGCCTGCATCTACAAAGTTTGTAGTCAATATATTTTGTATAGTATCTGCAACCATTTGTAAATCTTCGTTAGTTTGCTCTGCCTTAATTAAAAAGTCTGTAGGCTCACCAAAATTTTGGATACTAACTTTGCCTTGTACACTGTTATCAAGTTGCGTACGCATAGCCTCGATTGACGGTGGATTTTCAAACCTAACTTGTACAACTGTACCACCAGAAAAATCTACGCCATAGTTAAACCCTTTCGCGAATACTAACGCTAAACACGCCAAGCAAACAATTAAAGATATAGTGAAGTAAAACTTCGCCTTACCTATAAAATCTATATTAATTTTACTAGAAATTATTTCAAACATTTGTCGCCCCTTATATGCTTAGCTTTTTGACGTTACGTTTAACCATAACTGTCGTAAACACTGTTCTTGTAACGAATATCGCTGTAAACATTGATGCTAATATACCAACGCTTAACGTGATAGCAAAACCTTTGATAGGGCCTGTGCCAAACTGGAATAATACAACCGCAGCTATTAATGATGTAATGTTAGCATCGACAATAGTCCAAAATGCTTTTGAATAACCAATATCAATAGCATTTAACGGTGTACGTCCGTTACGTAATTCTTCTCTAACACGCTCAAATATAAGCACGTTTGCATCGACTGCTAAACCTATCGTTAATATGATACCTGCAATACCCGGTAGTGTTAATGTAGCACCAAACTGTGCTAACACACCTAACAATAATACAATATTTAATACTAGCGCTAAGTTTGCAACCATACCACTTAATCTGTAGTATATACCAGCAAATAACATAATAGCTAATAAACCAATGATACTTGCAGTAACACCACTCGTGATAGAATCAAGACCTAAAGATGGCCCAACTGTTCTGTTCTCTAGTATAGATACTGGTGCTGGCAAGCTACCTGCACGTAGTACAATAGCTAAATCTCTAGCTTCTTCCATAGTGAACTGTCCAGAAATTTGTGCCTCACCACCAGGGATACGTTCTCTTAAAACTGGTGCAGAATAAACATTTTCATCTAACACTATTGCTAAGTTTCTACCTACGTTTGCACCTGTAATTTCTTCAAACAGTTTCGCTCCTGTAGGGTCAAATTTTATCCATACATATGGTTCGTTATATTGTGGTGAAATATTAACACCAGCATCAATCAAGTAATCCCCTGTAAGTACAGGTTCACGATTTACTACGAAAGGTGTAGTGCTGATAACTTTACCAGTATTACGTTCAACAACTTTTTGGTTCATGATAACAGAATTAAAAGGTATGTTGCCGTTATCTAGGTCAGCTTGTGTAACTGTGTTATCTAACAAGTGAAAAGTTAACTGTGCAGTTTGCCCAATTAAGCCAATCGCACGATCTGGGTCAGTAATACCCGGCAACTGAACGATAATGCTGTTGTCGCCTTGTTTTTGTATTAGTGGCTCTGATACGCCAAATTGGTCAATTCTGTTTCTAACAACTTCGATAGATTGGTCAACAGCGTACTCACGTGTAGCTGTAACTTCTTGTTGTGGCATAGCAAGTACGATAACATCTTCGTTACCATCAATGCCAACTTCTTCTAGAAAATAGTTAGCTTGGATAACTTCTAATATAGCATCCTTATTAATAGGGTTTACCATACCAACACGCAAGTTGTTTGACGCATCTTTTTGCACATACGCTATATCGAAATCGTTTGATGATAGCTCTCGCCTAACTTGGCTAACTAAGCTATCCATTTTAGACTCAACAGCTTTATCAGTATCAACGCCTAAAACAACGTGCATACCGCCTTGCAAATCAAGTCCTAATTTAATTTTAGATGATAGCGGAGTCATGGCAAAAACTGCCCAACCTATAACAACCGCAATCAATATCCAGCGAAATGTTAAATTCATTATTATTTGCTCACTACGTTTGATGTATTTTGTGCTTCTGTGTTAACTTTTGCAGCAATTCCACCTTTTGCAACGTCAACTTTAACACCATTAGCGATTTCAACTTTTAATATACCGTCTTCTTGAACAGCAACAACTGTACCATATAAACCACCGTTAGTGATGATTTTATCGCCAGCTTTAACAGCGTTTAGCATTGCTTGGTGTTCCTTTTGACGTTTTTGCTGTGGGCGAATAATTAAGAAGTACATCACAACAAAAATTAAGATAATAGGCATTAAACCACCAAGCGTACCACCCATTGGTGATGACGCTGGTGCTGCTGCCTGTGCATACGCAAGATTTTCAAATAACATATCAAGTTCCTCCAAAGATTATATTAATCCATTTTTAATTATATACTTTTATAATATATTTGTTACCTTTTCAATCATTTCTTTTTGAAATGTTTTAAAGTTACCTTCCTTTATAGCATTTCTAGCATTTTTTACAAGCGAAAGATAAAAAGAAATGTTATGTAAACTATTCATTCTTAACGCTAGTATCTCGCCAGATTTATATAAGTGACGCAAATAACCACGCGAAAACGTCCTGCAAGCATAGCAATCGCAATTTGCATCAATAGGTTCATCGCTATCAGCATTATTTGCACGTTTGATACTTAAACGACCATTTGATGTAAATAATGTTGCGTTCCTAGCATTACGTGTTGGCATAACACAGTCGAACATATCAACACCATGTCCAATACACGTAAGTAAGTCCTCTGGCGTGCCAACACCCATTAAGTAGCGTGGTTTATCCTCAGGCAATAATGTTGTAGTGTGCGCACATACGTCATACATCTGCGATATTTCCTCGCCAACACTAAGCCCACCAATAGAATAACCATCAAAACCTATATCGGTTAGTTGCCTTGCCGAGCGTTCACGCATATCAGGATAAATGCCACCTTGCACAATGCCAAATAGTGCTTGCTTTTCGTTAGTTTTTGCGTTTTTTCCACGCTCTGCCCAACGAGCAGTTCTATCGACTGATTTTAAAACATAATCATGTTCAGCTGGGTATGGAATACATTCATCAAATGACATAATTATATCAGCGCCAATATCTTCTTGAATTTTAATAGCAATTTCTGGATTTAGATATAATTTACTGCCATCTAAATGTGAGCGAAACTCGACACCATCTTCTTTGATTTTGTTTAAATCAGCAAGCGAAAAAACTTGGAAACCACCACTATCTGTGAGTGTCGGCTTATTCCACGCATTAAACTTAGCTAGACCACCAAATTGTTTGACAACCTTTTCGCCGGGACGTAAATGCAAGTGGTATGTGTTACCTAATATTATTTCTGCACCTGCATCGTTAAGCTCTTGCGGTGATAATGTTTTAACAGACCCCACCGTGCCTACTGGCATAAATATTGGTGTATGAACTATACCGTTCGGTGTATTTATAACACCAGCACGGGCGTTAGTGTGTTCATCTTTCTTTTCTAACTTAAACGAAAACATCATTACTCCTAATTCAAGCATTATATACTATATAATAACATCGTCTAAGTCAATTGCTTATTTTGATTATCACCACAAAATAACAAATGTAGAAAAAAAATCCCTTAGTTATCAAAACTAAGGGGCATTTATAAACTTAATAAACA